>JAQVGK010000353.1 GCA_028696755.1 Bacteroidales bacterium
TGGCCAATACTCAAATATTTGTTTTAGAGAACGACATGTCGGCTCGACACAATTCTAATTGTTTCGCTTTACTCACACTGTTTATTATTTTCAGTGGTGTTCGTGAGCTGCTTCGCAGGTTCACCGCTTGAGCGGCCCGCCGTTTTGCCTGGCCCTCCCGCGGAGCTTCGAATACTGTTTAAAGCAAAATTCAACCACTTCTTGCTCGTTACATTAAACGACAAAGCAAATTGCTGAATTGCTAAAAATTGATTATTAAAGAACAGTGCGAAGGTGCATAATATATACAAAGGTAGAAATAATGCAATGATGAGCTAAAAACAAAGATTCAAAACTGATTTAAGAACGCATTTAAGTTTTCGTCGTTGTCGAGATTAAGCTTACGACGCAGGCGGTAGCGGGCTGTAATAACGGAGCGCTCCGAAATATTATTAATTGAGGCAATTTCTTTGGATGTTAGGTTCATTCTTACTAAAGCACATAAGTTTTTATCCTTTTCGGTTAAATCGGGGAAGTTTTCCGACAATTTAAAGAAGAATCCGCTATTTATTTCCTTAATTTTTTCTTCAATTAACTTTGCCTCTTTTGAACTTTGCAGATTACGAGCAATTTTAAAAGTGAGCTCTTTAATTCTTGCTTTATTTACTTCGGATGCATCTTGCGAAATAATTTTGAGAGCAGTTTGTACCTCGCGAAGAAAATCGTTTTTATAACTCATGTGCATCGAAAAATTCTGCAATTCGTTGGTCATGTATTTCTTTTCCCTTTCCGAGACTTCGAGAGATACCTCGGCTAGTTTTTTACGTGAACGATTTCGATAAAGTAAAAACAAGGTAATTCCAAGAAATAACAACAGTAACCCGGTGAAAAATAAATAGCGATATCTAACCGCCTCTTCCTGCTTTTCGGCAAGTTGCACTCGCATTGCATAGTTTTGCAGAATTTCGTTTCGGCTTAATTCTACATTCTTCATTGCCAGCTCAACAGGTTTAATGGCGAGTGCAATTCTTTTCGAGACAATCTCGCCCGACAGTGCAGCCTGATTAATCGAATCGTTGTAAAGTTGTGCTAGCCTGTTATAATTTGTAAATCCAATAAAATCACCATGTAGCTTTGATAAATCTGCTTTCTTTGAGTAAATATCGGAAATCAGGCTAAAATCAGAACTGGACCTAAGTGCAAGCTCAAGTGTAGTATCAAGAATCTGCTGACCAGCTTTGTACGACTTGATTTTTACGTTGGCATCAGCCCAGCCCTGATAAACAGTAATAAGCCAAGAGAAATCACCAGCAAGTTGGGCAAATTCCACAGCATCAGCAAACATTTTTTCCGAATTCTCGAACTGACCAAGAAAAGCATAATAATTTGCCATCGAATTGGTTGATCGCACCTTATTCGTGTAATAATCAATTTTAATATCATTCCAGATTCGAAGTTTTGATGTATCGGTTTTGTCAGCCAAAAAATTGTCAATAAGTCCAAACATTCTCGAATTCTCGTTAAAATAGTACGGGATAGAATCCACAATCTTGCAATCGAGGAATAGAGAAATCTTATAATTATTGCTTTGTACCTTTTTTAAATATGTCTTAATTCCAGAAAACGGAATTTCATTTTCGGCAAGGCTAAAATAATATAGGGCAGAATCGCATTTGTCAAGTTCCTGAAAAGCTAGTCCAATATTATTATCAATTAGCGCTAGGATTCCTGGATGTTTCTTAGGATTTGCAACTTTTTTAGTTTGCTGATAAACATTTATTGCTTCAACAAACATATCGTATCGATAAAGAATGTTTCCAGCATTAACATAAAGGTATGTATTATCGAATTCAGTTTCGGGATGCTGAGAATATAAATCGAGTGCTTTGATAATGTAATTCAGAGCTTTTGAGTCATCGTTTTTGCGGTACTGATAAAGTTCAGATAAAAAACTATATAATCTAATTAGCGCAGAGTAATTCGCCTGCTGCTCAAATTCTTTTTCATAAATCAAAGCAGCAGTTTCGGCCGAATCGGGACAATTATTCGAGTATTCCATTAAATCATCGAATACGCTGTCAATTTTTTGCTGGTCAGCAATCTTCTGGGAATCATCTTTCGACTTACTTGCTGATCTTTCGCCACACGAAGTCATAAACGATGCAACAAAACCAATTAGAAGAACGAGCCATAAGCCTGATTTTATTTGAAGCAAATATCTCATATAAAAGGTTTTATTCACATTAAATGCTTGACAAACATTACAAAAATACAATTATTTTCTGACAAAATAAGCAATCTTGAATTTTATTGAACTCCATAATGCCAATTCACAATTTAAACTACTGAATAATTACAAAGAAAAATCAAAAAAAATCTTAATTTTGGGACAAAACAATTTGCACATGACAAAGATTGAACAATTTTTAGAATTTGAAATATTTAAGGTTGGGACATACACTTTAACATTTGGTAAAATAACTACAGTAATATTGATTTTGTTTATTACCATCTTTTTTTTATGGTTGGTTAGAAAGTTAATTTTTAGGCAGAAGCTTAAAGCAAAAATCGAAGAGGGCAGTCTTTATTCAATATTTCAAATTTTAAGATATTTGATTTGGATAATTTCCATTTTACTAATGCTGGATACTCTTGGCTTAAAACTAAATGTTTTGTTAGCTGGTTCGGCAGCACTTTTAGTTGGAGTAGGATTAGGTTTACAAAATACCTTTAATAATTTTATTTCGGGACTGACGATTTTGTTTGAGGGCTCGATTAAAGTTGGAGACATTCTTGAAATTGATGGAGATGTTGTAAAAATCTTAAATACTGGATTACGAACCACAGCAGCAATAAATAGGGATGATATTATCTTTATTTTACCCAACTCCTTAATCACATCAAATAAGGTAATAAATTGGAGTCATCAAACAAAAAAGACCAGATTTAGAATAAAAGTTGGAGTAGCTTACGGCAGTGACGTCGATTTGGTAACATCATTACTAAAGGAGGCTGCACTTGAACACGATGATATAAGTGATAAATCAGCGATTAATGCAAGACTTATTAATTTTGGAAATTCTTCGCTCGACTTTGAGTTGCTATTTTTTAGCGACAATGTTTTTAGAATCGAGAATGTAAAATCCGATATTCGAAAAATAATCAATAGAAAATTTAAAGAAAATAACATCTCGATACCATTCCCACAATTAGATTTACACTTAAAATCGAATGCAACAAAGTCTGATATTGAATAGTGCAGTAGAATTTAATTCTGTTCTGGGATATTTGAGATAAAAAGTTATTTTTGTAAAAAAATAAAGGATGACATTAACAGTAATAATTATAGGCTGTACACTTTTACTAATTGCGTACATTTTCGATTTAACTTCTTCTAAAACAAGAATTCCATCGGTTGTGCTTCTTATTTTATTAGGTTATGCATCTAGGCAAATCGCTAATTTGCTAGACTTTGACATTCCGGATTTGTCATCTTTCCTTACAATTTTTGGAACGATAGGATTAATACTAATTGTTTTGGAAGGATCAATAGATTTGGTATTAAACAGATCAAAAATAAAAGTGGTTGGCAAATCGGCTTTAATGGCCTTTATTCCCATATTAGTGATGGGATTGGTTTTAGCTTTCGTATTTAGTCTTTTTAACGATGCTGGTTTCAAAACCAATATGTTAAACATGATTCCGTTATGTGTAATTAGCAGTGCAATAGCAATACCCAGTGCAAGAAATCTATGCAAGAAAGACAAGGAATTTATTGTTTATGAAAGTAGTCTGTCTGACATTATCGGAGTATTATTCTTTACTTTTTTACTTACTCAGCAGACTATTACAGTTTATTCCTTCACAAACTTTGGCGGGCAAATACTTCTCATGTTTGTAATCTCTTTTATCGCAACTATAGCGCTTGTAATATTGCTTAGCAGAGTAAAGAATCATATTAAATTTGCCCCAATCATTATTTTAGTAGTCCTTATATATGCTGTTGCAGAAGTATTTCATTTACCAGCATTGATTTTTATTTTCATTTTCGGCTTGTTCCTAGGTAATATAACCAAGCTGGAGCGATTAAATTTTATTCACAAATTGAATCCTGCAAACTTATATACAGAGGTTAAGAAGTTTAAAGAATTGGTAACGGAGGGGGCATTCTTAATCCGTTCTATGTTTTTCCTGATTTTTGGATTTTTAATCGAAACAAGTGAAATAACAAACGGTGAAACATTTTTATTTGCTTTACTAATTGTTGGAACTATTTTCATTTTAAGATATATTATTCTGCTGATAATGAAAATGCCAGCTGATCCACTACTTTTTGTCGCTCCACGAGGTTTGATTACAATCTTGCTATTTCTT
>JAQVGK010000354.1 GCA_028696755.1 Bacteroidales bacterium
GGATTTATTGAATCGGGTTGATTGACAATTACGTTGATTGTATCAGTACAATTAAAGCGGTCGGATGCATAAACCCGATATTCTCCAGCTGGCAAATTGCTGATTGAGTCGCCAATAAATCCAGTTGACCATACAAAGTTCAGTGGACTAAAACCATCATCAAGAGTTGCTTTAACAATAGCAATTGAGTCGTGGAAACATAAATTTGGCGAAAGTATTTCGTAGCTGCCATAAATCTTACCCGTTTTCTGAACGAAAAGTTCTAGGCTGTCTGTACAAGAATGACTATCAGTAACAGTTACGTAATTTGTTCCAAAAGATAGATTTGCCGCCGATTGATTTGTCTCTCCACTTGGCCATAAATATGTGAAAGGCGGAGTTCCTCCAGTTGGAGTTACTGTGCCAGAACCAGCTGATTCTCCACAAACAACAGCTGATGTAGTGCCATTAAGTACAAGCAATGGTGGTTGTGTAAACATGATGCTGTCGAAATATTCGCATCCGTTTGCATCTATGATTGTAATGTTATAATAAATGTTTGCAGGCATTCCAAATCCAGTAAATCCCTCTTGATAAACACCATCTTCCCAGATTACTGTGTAAGGTGACGTGCCGCCAGTTGGACTTACATTTGCACTTGCATCGCTTAAACCAAAACAACTAACATTATTAACCTGAATAAAATCAGTATTCAAATAATTGCCGGGTTGTGTAATTGTATAAGTTTCGATTTTCTGACATCCATTATCGTCAATAACCGTAATTGTGTAGTTTCCAACTGGGAGGTTGCCGATTGAATCAGTAAAATAGCCATTACTCCAAGTTATATCATATTGAGGTACACCACCCGAAGGTGTTACAATTATATATCCATCGTGTCCACCTTTACAATTTACGTTGCTGATAAACTCATCAAGAATTAATTCGTTTGGTTGAGAAATCATAGCACTAGCAGTATCCGAACAGCCATTAGCATCAACAACAGATACGAAATAGTAGCCAGGATGCATGTTGGTTAAAATTTGCGAGTTATCACTAAGGTCGTGGAACCAATAGTAGTGATATGGTTGTGTTCCGCCAGTTGTTTGAGCATTTAAAATTCCATTATCCAAGCCAAAGCATGGGATATTGGCCGAGGTAATATTAGTAACTAGTGTGTCGGGTTCAATAATTTGAATTGTTTCTGTCCACATGCAGTCGTTGGCATCAGTTACCGAAACAACATATACTCCAGCCGCCAGATTATGCAAATCTTGATAGGTTTGACCGCTGCTCCAGGCAACAGAATAAGGTGGAGTTGCTCCACTTAGACTTATGTCGATTGAGCCATAGTCGGTGCCATGACAAGGTAAATCTTCTTTCTCGTAGTCGATTGTTATTGGCGATTCTGGTTGATCTATAAATATAGAATCGGTTACAGAGCAACCAATAAAGTCTGTAATTGTAACATAATACCAACCCGAAGTTAAATTTGATGGGTTTTGCTCTGTACTTCCGTTCGACCAGTTAAAGAAGAAAACTCCTACACCGCCTGTAACCTCGGTCTGTATGCTACCAGTGAAAAATCCATAACAATTAAGATCAGTTGCAGTTAAACTGTGAATTATTGGTGCGTTTACAGCTACTGTTAATGAATCGTAGCTTTCGCAATTGTTTGAATCTGTTATGGTTACAATGTAAAAACCTGGATTTCCAAAAATGCTGTCTGTGTCGTAAAACTGGTCGGTTGTTAAATGACCAGTTGACCATTGAAAATCGTATGGTTCGATACCGTTTTGTGCTTCGGCATAAATATAATCGTAAGGTTGTCCATAGCAATATGCCCCATCAGTATAAAGTAGGGCATTTACCTCCGATTTGTCGTAAGGTTTGATGTAAGTTCCTGGAAAAACCTGATCTTCGGCAAAATGCATCAATTCCCAAGTTTGATCAAACCATGTAACAGGCACATAACCTAGACTGATTGTCCACTCGAACAAAGGTCCAATCTCCCAAGGCCCGATATCTTTGGCGGTATTAGTAATAAAGTCTTCGTTTTCGTAATATGTTGCCATCGGTATAGATGGAGATTTTATTGGTTCTAGGCTTTGCAGCGGCAGTGTAAATTCTGGAATCTCTGTTTGAGCAATTTGCGATTTAAAAGGAGTAATGATAGAAATTGATGCACTAAGTGCTTCTATCTGGAACGAGAATGCAATACTGTCCCATGTATGATTTCGAATTGTAGGCTGTATGTTGTACTTAACACCTACGTACATCGAATCCCAGTCGTGACAAGGGTATGTTATGGTTAAATCGTTGCCAACAGCTAGCGTTACGGTGTCGCCAAAACCGCTCATTACTTCTGCATTTCCATTGGTAGGATCGGTAACAATAAAAGGCATTTCGACAGGAAAATCCAGTGTACACCAGATAGTTGGACAGAAATAAATGTCTTGATTTAATGTGTTTGAAATCAAAAAATAAACACTGAGTAACGAATACTCAACCTGGAAAACAATGTCACCTAGCGGTGTTTCAATCGGATAGGATAGGGTGTCATTTAGAAAGTCTATTGCTTCCTGAATTTGAGGCCCTTCGGGTGGTGGAATGAACCCAGCCATCACATATAAAAATCCAATTACATCGAGTTCAACATCCATATATGGATCATCGCCCTGAGCAATTAAGCAGTTTGTACCAGGCTCGATGTAATCAGTGGTTTCAACATTGGGCAAATCAACATGTGCTTCGAACTGGAATCCTACCAATTCGGTAAAGTCAATGTCGATGGGTAATTCATAGTCGTGGCAAAATGTAAATTCTCCTCCTTCATAACACGGATAAATTGCATATTCTGTCTCAGCATTTATGTGAAACAATGTGTCGATAGTGTGCGGAATTGATACACTAGCTGGAATTAGATGAATAGTGTCGCAACTGAAAACACAAACCAAAATGTCCATAAATGGATCAAACTCATACTCTAAATCCAAAGTAATAACGCCAACTGGCGGAAAAGATGTTTCTAAATTCCAACCATCGGTTACTTCGTATGATGTGTGAATAGTTGCTGGTCCACCATAGTTGAATGAAAAGTCCTCTGGAAAATCAAGAGTGGTTTGAATAGGATAATCTAAGCTAAAACTACCGGTATAAAAACCATGCGCTTCGAATGAGGAACGCAGTAAGGCATAAATCCCGATATCCATTCCTACGCCAAATTGCTGCCCTAGAAATTCCTCAACTTCGGAAAATCCCCATGATTCATCAATTTCCACATCGAAGAATGTGTGATCCACATCAATGCCATAAGCAGAATCGGGCCCCCACATGTTTTGGTCATGCGAGAAATAATACATGTCGTGATGTAGATCGTTTTGTGCAAATGCCGAAATACTAAATAAAATCAGCAGCGAAAATATGGTTGATTTAAGTGTTGCTTTCATCTTATTCTACTGATTTTAAACATGCTTCGATTGCTGGATATAGTAATTTTTTCATACTTAATGGATAGTTGAAATTTATCCAGATTGTATTTTGATCGCCGGTAAAAAACATTGCTCGCTCATAAACGGTTTCGCCAGAGGTAAACTGAACAAAGTAAATCACTGCATTCTTGTTTTTATTTGTTGTTAAGTATACTTTTTCAACGAATTGATAATTCTGCGATTCTATGTACTCAGTTGTCATTGACTGCTCAATAGTTGCAAACGAAATTCCAGGAATTTCCTGTATCTGAATTGTTGAAGCAGAACCTGGATGCACAAATCCGTTTATCGATGCATCAGGGATATAATGCTCTGGAGGGATGATTTTTACATTTGTGTTTGATGCAAAAACCAGTTTTGATTGGTCATAAACCAACTTCTCATTTTGTGAGGCTACAAACGAATCGAGATTGTTCTCTTGCGATACCGCAATAGCACAGAGACTCATCATTGCGAAGAATAAAATAGATTTGAACATAACAACAGCTTTAATTCAAGCTGTAAATTTAGTAAAAATTCAATATCAACAGTAAAATATTGTAAAAAATATGTGAAATAGGTGGTTTTTGTTCTATGAAGGAAATATTACCTACTCCATAACCAGTTTCTTTACTTTAATATAGCGTGAGTTGATAAAGATTAATCTCTTTCATCAAGCATTTTTCGTGTTTCAATCCTCTCCTTAGCTTCTTTTAATAATGAATGCAACTTTTGTTCGAGCATATTTTTAGGTGGAAGTTCTGTCCAATATTCTGCAACCATAATTCCATCTTTAAGGCCAAGAAAGTCAAGAAAATATGGATCTTTGAATATCCTAGTTGTATCGGCGAACTCTTGTGGAAAAGATGGTAATTGAGTGTTTGCTATCTCAGAC
>JAQVGK010000355.1 GCA_028696755.1 Bacteroidales bacterium
TAACAATAGTTAATTATGCAATTGTGTCATTGTAAATAATTATCGTTTGTCTATCAATATTGGTAAGACACATTGCTCATAGCTTAATCATGCTAATCGCAGATCACAATGTCGAAAAATCATCAGTAAAGCTTAAGCATGCTGCACTTTATGTCCAACGGAAAATATCTAAAATTGCTTGACTAAACGACATTGATGCCAAAATTTCAAATAATATTATCTGATGTTCGTTTATGTTGAACATAAATTTATAATTCTTATCTTTGGACCATGAAATTTTTGTTGATAATATCGTTTATGATTTTTGCCGTAATTGGTTCTTTTGCACAGCACGAAGGAATTCAAAGGCATTTCAGTTCATACACCCTCGATATTGTTTCAGTTGAAGATTACTCATATTTTGACGATACTCTAACTGATAATTTCTTTTTGTACACACCTCAACAGAAGTATTGTTTAAATCCTTTAGGTTTACCTAACCCTGGGACTGCTTTTACACCATCGCTTTTTTCGGAGCGTCAAACACACTCATTCTGGTTTTTTGATAATTACATTCCATACATTCAGCAACACGATGGTATTGTTTATTTCGATACCAAAAAGCCATTTACATTGTTTACATTTTCTGGTGGAGCTGGAGGGCAGGAGTTAGTAAGTTTTATGCATACTCAGAACATCAAGCCCGAGTTCAACTTTGTTTTTAAGTATGATATAATAAATTCGGACGGGCATTATCAGTACAGTAAATCAAAGGTGAACGCACTTAGTCTTGCCACAGCTTACACAAAGAGGAAATATCAAAATCATTTTAATTTTATTTTTAATAAAGTAAATAATCTTGAGAATGGCGGTCTTTCGGATTTGAATTACTTTGATTCAACCTTTTTTGCAGCCAATTTGTATAGCGTAAATCTTGAAAATGCTCAGAATGCTGTGTCTCAGCTAGGCATTCAATACAATCAAGAATATAGGTTTGGTAAGTACAATATCGATACAATTATTGTTAAAAATGATACTGCGATAAACAAGAATTTTAACAGTAACTTTTCTGTTATTCATGATATTAAGCTTGATAGATATTATCGCATTTATCAGGATGTCCCTTCAGATTTTTATTCGCAAATATTCAGAGATAGTTTGACAACTTTCGATTCGACTTCATACAAAACTATTGATAATAAAATTTTACTAAACTTTAATCTTGCAGGCAAGGGAAAAATTGAAACATTTCAGGTTTTGGCAGGAATCAGCAATTACTTGTACAATTATGGTTTGGATACTCTGAGCGATACTTATCTATCGAATTATATCACGGGACGAGTTTCATTTGCTACACCAAAGACATCCTTTAATGCAAATGTAAATTACTGTTTTGCAGGTACCGATATTTTTGACACAGATTTATCTGCCAATATAGGATTTCAGCTATCCGAGAATGTGTCGTGGAACTCATCAGGAGGATTTTCTGTTCTTAATCCATCGATTTACATGTATTACTATAGCTCGAATCATTACGAATGGGAAATTGATGCATTCAAATCGACAAACATTTATGCCTCAACCGATTTCAATCTCCAAAAAATTAGTCTTTCGCTAGGAGCTAATTTCAATTTTATTGACAACTATTTTATTTTTAACGAAGCATCTATGCCAGTTCAGATTGGAGAAGCAAATTTAATTGGTGATGCATGGGTATCGAAAATGTTTAATTTTGGTAAATTTCATTGGTTAACAAAATTTAGTTATCAATATATTGTAGATAGAAGTAGGGTTCCGTTACCTGAGTTTGTTGGTTATTCATCTCTATATTTTAAATCACCTTTGTTTCATAATGCAATGATTTTGCAAGTTGGATTCGATGTAAAATATCATTCTGCAGTTTATGGTTATGCCTACAATCCAGCTTTAAGTGCATTTTATCAACAGACATCGGCGAAATTTGGAAATTATCCTAATGCAGCTTTTAATTTAGCTGTTAAAGTGAAACGATTAAGGGGTTTTGTGAGGTTAAGCAATTTCAACTCTTATTTTATGCCGAAAACCTATTTCCTCACCGATAAAATTCCTGATAATCCTTTCTCTTTCAACTTTGGAATTTCGTGGGAATTTTACGATTAACAATCTATTCGATTTTTATCGCACAATTTTTATTTACCTTTTTCAGTTTTTTACTATATTGTGAAATTATTCGTAAGGATTACTTGGAATAACAATGAATATTCGTCGTGGCGGTCATATAAAGAGTTTTAGATGGTTAACAGCAGTTATTGTCGTGTCGGTAATTGTATTTGGCATTGTGCTGATTTACAGATATTTCGACGGACTGGACGACAATAAAGATAAGCTAAGAGATTTAAAGCAAATTAAAAAGGACGGAGTATTAAATGTTGTAATCGGAACAAATCCAATTGATTATTTTATTTATCAGGGGCAACCGATGGGTTTTCAGTTGGAAATGCTGGAAAAATTTACATCCGAACATAATCTCGAGCTAAATATTATTGTGGAAAATGATCCTCAGAAAGGCATAGATATGCTGCTTAATCGAGACTGCGATATTCTTGCCCAAAGTTTTATAAATTCATCTGAACGCGATTTGTTGGTTGATTTTACCATCCCGATTAGACAAACCCATCAGGTTTTGGTGCAGAGGGCAGGAGGAGAGCAAAATATTAATAAGGACTCTATCGTCCGAAGTCTCAGCGATTTAAGACTTAAAACCATTTATGTTCAGAAGGATGGCTCAAATCTTCAGTCACTTAAAAATTTAGCCAGCGAACTTATTCAGAATTTCTATATTGTTGAAGTTGATTCTATCCCTCCCGAGGCAATAATAAAATTTGTTTCGGAAGGAATTTACGATTTTGCTGTGGTCGATTTTGCAATTGCAAAAATCAGTAAAAACTATTGGCCCAATATTGATATCGAAACTTCAATGAGCTTTCCGCAGAATATCTCGTGGTGCGTTAGACCCGAATCGGTAGAATTGCTCGATACTTTAAATGTGTGGCTCGAAAAGTATATTGCATCGGACGATTATAGCCGTTTAAACAGAAAATACATTAATAATAGTAGGACACTTGTTAATATCGAAAGCGAATTTTATTCGGGAAACGAAGGCAAAATAAGCGAATACGACGATTTAATTAAAAAATATAGTCCAGAGCTGGGTTGGGACTGGCGATTAGTAGCATCCCTTATTTACGAAGAGTCGCGATTTAATTCTTCAGCAGAAAGCTGGGCTGGGGCTTATGGACTGATGCAGCTAATGCCTGTAATCTACAATAAATTTGCACCTGCAAATGTTTCTGGTACCGAAGCCGAAATTTGTGCCGGAATACGTTATCTTAAACATCTTGATTCGCAGTTTGTCGAACAGGTTAAAGACTCTTCGGATCGAATAATGTTTGTGTTAGCTTCTTTTAATATCGGTCCAGGTCATGTTGAAGATGCAATGCGACTGGCAAATTCTTACAAAAAAGATGCATCGTCTTGGAAAGATGTTTCTTTTTATATTTCTAACCTTTCAAATCCAAAGTATTATAACGATACAGCAGTTAAGCATGGCTATTTTCCAGGCATTTATTCGGTTGACTTTGCAAATTCAATTGTTAACCGATATAAACACTATTTAAATGTTATTCCACAATAATTTTAAAAATGAATAATGACTCGCTAAAAATAGCCCTTGTTGACGAAAACGATAAAATTATCGGATTTGCAGCAAAAGATGAGGTGCACAAGAAAGGCTTCCTTCATCGGGCATTTTCAATTTTTGTTTTTAACTCAAAAAATCAGTTGCTATTGCAAAAACGTGCTGTGTCAAAGTACCATTCGGGTGGTTTGTTAACAAATACATGCTGTTCACATCTTGTCGAGAATGTCGATTTTGAGAATTACATGCACCAAAGGCTTAGAGAAGAAATGGGATTCGATTGTGAGTTAATATTTCGTTTTTCGTTTACATATAAAATTAAATTTGATAATGGGCTAACTGAATACGAAACCGATCATGTTTATACTGGAATATGGGATGGAATACCAAAGCCAAATCCTGATGAGGCTGATGGATTTTTGTGGATGGATTTTGATGAAGTGATTTTAGATGTTGAAAAAACTCCTGAAAAATATACATATTGGTTTCGTGAAGCAATCAAGAAATTTGGGAAATATTAAGCCTACTGACTTAAGAGATGAACTATTAATAATTCAATGTCGTTTAGTTAAGAAGAGGTTTCTAATTCTTGATTTCTTTGTAACTTGTTGTTCACACTTTTTACTATTTTCAGTGGTGTTCACGAGCTCACTCCGTTCGGTAGATCAAGCAAGAAAGTTTG
>JAQVGK010000009.1 GCA_028696755.1 Bacteroidales bacterium
TTTGAAACAATCACATTTCTAGTTTGACTATTTGAGCATCCATTTTCATCTAAAACAGTAAGAGTAACTGGATATATTCCTGATTGTGTATAGGTTTTACTTGTATTGCCCGAATGCCCAAATTCTTGTACATATTGCTCAGTCTCTAGACCTTCTAATGGTTCGAAACCATGTTCAATTTCCGGATAAAAATTCCATATCCAAACATAATTATTTCCACCACTAGTTGAATTAAAAAAACTCACAGTAGCAATTGAATTTGAACCATGCAAATATGCAACATTTGGCGAAATATCAAAATCTACAATAAAATTATTACAAGGAAAAGGATTATACAATTCAACACTATTACAAACGCAACCTGTAGAAAAAGTCTCACCACCGGAAGAAAAGAACACATCGGCAAAAACTTCAGGAGTATATATTCCGTAATCGTTATAAGTGTAGGTAACTTGAACAGAATTTGAAATTCCCTCAACAATTTCGACATCTCCGTTTCCAAAGTCGATAGCGAATCTGTATTCTGAAATAAGGTCGGCATAAGAGCTGGATATGTCGGCATAAACAGTAATAGTTCTATCACTATTTACCTCGGCAGAGCACGCCATGCTACCAATATCACTGCCATAAACACTGATGTAGGCCAATTTAGTCTCATATTGCATGCCCACTGGAGTATTAATATACAGGCTAACGTCATAAACTCCGGGCTCTGTATATGTATGCGATGGGTTTTGTTCAGAACTTTGATAGCCATCGCCAAAATCCCAATGATATGATAATGGATTTTCGATTGTTGAAGTATTTGTAAAATCAACTGTTGTGTTAGCAAATATGCTGTAATCGTTCACATTAAAATCGACAACTTCGTTTGTTCCATATCCCACCCTAAAAATATAATATGCATTCGCTTCCCCATTTGGTGTTTTACGGTCAAAATCTAATTTTTGACCACCTCCCCCATACGCTACTATTTTATCGGTGTGCACATGAACGGTAACACTTCCTTGTGTTCCAGACCATTCGTATGCAATTTTATTTGCCTTTCCATTTGTGTTATTTTCCCAATAAACATTATTTACATTTATATCGCCAGTCACACTAAAAGTTAACGCTTCGTTTGCAGGAATTGTTGCATCGCACCAAGTATCAGTTTCAAAAAAACCGTATGTTACTCCAGGCGGCACTAATGCATTGTTTGCTGGAAAATAGTCTTTTGTTGCGGGGCAAAGGGTGATGTTGGAATTGGCGATATAGTTAAAACCAGAGTATAGAATTATATTATCATAAGCATCTATTGCATTTCTATAGGTTGATTTTTTTCTTTGTCCATTCATCAAAGACAATAGATTTGCATTATTTGTTAGACAGTCATTAAGATATGTATCCTCATCATATCCGAAACAAATTCCACCTGCACATGCCTCACAAATTCCAGAATGTGCTTTACAAGCAGAAATGATTGAAATCGTATTGTTATTTTCGAGGTCTTCTTTCCAATATTTATTTATCCAATTGGAGCTAACAATAGCCGCAAATAAAGAATTACTATGATCCCATTCGTCTGGATAATCATCTTCATCGGTTGCAACTATATATACATCCTCATCGTTGTTACACCAGTATTCTAATCCTTGTGGAGTTAGGGCTCTGGCAATCAATAGAGTATTAATATTCCCATGACTTCCTACGTATAGAAACCCTGCATCAGCGCACAATTCTGTTAACTGAGAGTATGGCATATAAGCAAGATCATCATCATTTGCTGTTTGATCAAATAGGTAATTTGTAAAAATAAAAGAATAACCTTGATTTTCGATTTTTGATTTTACAGAAAAAATTTCTTCTTCCATATCACTCACGCCGCTTTCATAATCTATTGGAAAAAAAGCTACAAAGCGATTATTTTGTGGTGAATAATTATTTAAATCAAAAGTCTTCTTTCTATTATCGTTAACATCTTCTTCGCTATTCTCAACCGTTGTTCTCTGTTGCTTCAACAATCTCTTCTTAAAACTATCATTGCCTTCGTACTCCTCTAACACAGATTTAATGACGCTGACCTTATTTCGTGTAAATGAGGTAATCACATCTTCTGGAATTGCATTACTTAATGTATCTTGACTACAAATTGCAAACAACTCATTTTCAGTTATTAAACTTTTTTCTTTAAGAGATCGATTTGATTGAAAAAAAATGGCACACTCCTCTCTAAGATTGTCTTGAAAAATTTCAATATACATTTTTATTGTTTTATCAACATTTTTATTCTTATCAACATTTTCATCACTATGTCTCTTGATAAACTTTTCTCGATCTAATTGAAAGAGAATCTCATTACCGTTATAACAAATTATTTTATATACCCCTCCATTTAATTCCTCAAACTCTTCAAAAGATATCACATTTGGGTAATTTCTATAATAATTAATAAGGCTATCATAAGCTCCTTCAACTTTATAATTTTTCAAATAATACTGTTTCATCATTTCGTTATAAGTCACATTCGTATTACCAATTTTACAATTATTTCGCTCAGTCCAATCAGATTCTTCAGAAATACAAGGTGGATAACCTGCTCGATAGATGTCTTTCTTTTTTAATTCAATTGTATTATACGATTTTTCAGTGCATGCTTGCTTGTTATTTACAAATAAGTTCCCATTTTTAACTTTAAATCTGTATGGGGGCTCGATATACTTACCATCAATAAAAACATATCCTGAATTTATTTTTTTGCCTGATTTCTTACTCTCTTTAGTTTGTGATTCAAAATCGTCATCATTACCGTAAGCATCATCCTGAGCAAATGAACTAGTGTTTGCTATGAGCAAGAACACAATCGAAAGTAGAACATAAAATCTTGGCTTCATAGAATTTAGTTTTTAATGATTGTTTCTTCAAGACTTTTAATTCTCTCATTTTGATTATCAATAGCTTTGTTCTGCTCAATAATAATCAGAGTTAGTTCTTCAATCTTTTCGAGAAGTTTTTTATTCATTTCGCCCAAATCAATTCCCGTTTCTACTACTTCTGCTTCAGTCGGAATTCCCGGCAAGTGTTTATTTTGTTTTATAAATGCTTCGAGTTCATACAAATCAGGTAGCTGGTAGTTATCATCAAAAACATAATCACACCAATTTCCTGTTTTAACTCTAACTTCACAAAAATGACCTGTGCCGCGAACATCAAGCATATATTGTGGGTTCGAGGTGCCAATTCCAACTTTTCCAATGTCTTCTGTTCCCTGTACACACAAAACAGTTCCCTTAATATTGCGCAATTCCATTAAACGATGAGCGTAGGAACCACCAGCATCAACAATCAACCTGGCCGATTGAGTATATCCACCATTGCTAGCTACTCCAATTGTTCCACCGGAAATTAATAAGCTACCGTTTTTCACTTCTAAATGCGCGGTTGGCTCAACAGTTCCAATCCCCACATTACCATTATTATAATAAAGCGAACTCGTGTTTTTACTCCAATAATTCAAATTATTCAAAGCCACGCTTCCGCCGCCATTACTTAATTGTAAGGATTGGTCAACTAAGCTCAATGTTTGGTTAAAACCACTTAAATCAACCGAACTATTATGATTAACCAAACTCAATGTATTTCCATTTAGCGCAAGTTTTATTTCTTTCCACTGTCCAGTACCATTGCTGTTACTTGTAAGAACATAATTTTCTGATGCGCCCTGTCGAATACGAATATCGCCATTAATATCAAAAGTAGCAGTTGGATCGCTTGTTTTAATACCTATTTTGCCAGTTTCTTTAACAACAAAATAGTTAGTTTGTACTGTTCCTATTGCAACATTTCCGTTCGATTCCATTTTAAAGCGCAATGGTTTTTTTGTTAAAATCTCGAGATTTCCGGCCTCTTGTAAATAAATATAGGCATTGTTATTTGTAGAACGAATAACTAGCCCGTCTGTTGCAGCACTACCACTATTTTTATTGGTTAACAAAAGTGCCGATTCCGATTTCATTTGTAAACCTTTTGGTCCAGGCTGTAAATCACTCGATATTTCATCGTCCAGAGAAATGTTATTTGGATTATGAATATGCATTTGCTTTTGAGGTGAGGAAATTCCGACACCAACCATACCTATATTGTAATAGAGATTGTTGTTGAGTTTTGTCCAATAGTTTAGCCCACTAAGACTAACACTATTGCCATTTGAAAGTGATAACTGATCACCATTGAAACTTAAACTCTGAAGTTCGTTTGTTGGGTCTCCATCTAATTCTGTAAAAGATGTTAAGTATCCATTATTACTAACCATTGCATCAACTTCCGATTCTGTTAAATGTGTATCGGTATCATCTAAATATTGTGAAAGGTCTATTTGTGTGGCAGTGCCATTGTTTGTTATGGTTAAGATATTACCATTAAGTTGCAAATCTTGTATTTCATTTGTAATATCACCATCTAATTCTGTAAAAGATGTTAAGTATCCATTATTACTAACCATTGCATCAACTTCCGACTCTGTTAAATGTGTATCGGTATCATCCAAATATTGTGAAAGGTCTATTTCTGTGGCAGTGCCATTGTTCGTTATGGTTAAGATATTTCCAACTAAATCCAGATCTTGAATTTCGTTAAGCGGGTCGGCATCGGCATCGTTTGGACTAGTAATATAGCCAGCATCATTAGTAAACAAACTTATCTGTGGTACCGAACCATTAAGACTGCTCCAATTACCATCAAAAAGAGTGGGTAAATTACTTAGCGAATTATAATTTCCATCAAATAGACTTGGAAGATTTAACAAGTCGTTGTAACTTCCCGATGTTGCTACTAAAGCAAAACTCGGTTTACTAGTAACATCTGTCCACGTCGGAACCCAACTTACAGGTCTGTACAATCCAGCATGATTTCCCCAAGAATATGCAGCATCCCAATTTGAAATATTTAAAACCCTTGTGCTTAAATCGCCATTTGCATCAAGCATAATTGCAGATGTTTGCGTTCCACTGCTAAGCGCCGAAAATCGAATATTGCCGTTTACATGAAAACTTTGCTGCGGGTTTGTTGTGCCTATACCAAAGTTTCCGTTTGGCAAAAGTCGCATACGCTCAATGTTATTACTGATAAAAACAACACTTTCGCTGTTTATTGAACCAAGTTTATTTTTACCCACTGCCAATGTGTTGCCATCTATGCTCCAATCTGACTGAGAAAAAACATTTATTGGTAAAACAAACATCATTGTAACTAAAATTACTAAGCCCCTGATTTTACAGAGAGAGAGAGAGAGAGAGAATTTCTCAATTTTCCATTAAAAGCTAAAATATTGGTCATAACAATTATAAATTTGATACAAATGTAAATATAGTATTTGATATATGCAAATTTAATTTTGAGGAAAAATGGGAATTTGAGGATGAAATAACTATTTTATGCGTTTTATTTTCATTTGTTTAAATCACAAATAAAAAGCCCGACCTAAGCCGAGCTTTACAATAGTATACCTCTCTCATTCTCACTTCTTGGGAACATCGGCGTCGGACATAAGTTTCCATCTTAAACCTATGTTTGCAACAACATAAATATCTTTTTTCCACGAGCGGGTATTGTATGAGTTGTAACCAATTTCGGGTTTGATGTAGAGATAAAATCTTGGGTGACCTATTTCAATAACTGGTGCTACACTCGCAAAAAATGGGGTTTTGGTTGTGTCGGGATAATTTCCCACTGTAAATCCGCCAAACTTCATTCCAGCGCCAAGGTTAATCGGACTTTTGCGGAATAGTGTCCACTCGTAAGTAAAATAGTATTTGTGCAAATTAACATTGTCTTTGCCAAGAGTAAAAAGCAGTACACCAAGGTTTTCGGGAGTTCCCATTAGAGTGTTCGACATACCAATTCCATAGCGGTGGTGACGCGACTGAATCATCAACTCCATTGTTGACTCTCCGATAAATCCAGAACCTACCAAATTTGTACTAAGAATAGGTCCTAATCCCGAACTTCCGCCAAAGATAAAGCAATCGATTTGAAAATCGGAAGCTGGAGTTGTGTTTGTAGTAGTTGTTCCAGTAGTGTTACCCGATGGAGTTACAGTTTTTCCCGGAGTGGTTCCCTGTGCAAATGTATTTATGGTTAAGAGAACCGCGATGCTGAATAATAATGTTGTCTTCATAACTTTAGGTTTTAGTGTTTGAGACAAATATATTACAGCGAAAAGGGCTTGTCAATGCACGATTAGGGAACGGAAAGTTTGGCTTAGTTAGCGGTTTGAATGAGATAACGTGCGGAGTTGGGTATCCTGCCACCTAACTGATTATCGACTATTTTTGTAAGCAGTAAGCGGTGGTCTGTACGTCGGTATTAATGCAGAGATTAAGCATTCGGTGTTTTTGTAGGCAGTATGCTGTAATCGGCAAAGTTGAGATTAAGCACTCTGCTTATTGCTTCAGAATGTCTTAGAAAAAACCAAGACTTAGTAAACTGCCACCGATTACAGATTACTGCTTACCGATTACAAGTTTAGAATGCCAGATAAAAAAGCCCAAACTTTGCAGTGCACCAACCGACCTACTGATTACAGATTACCGCTTACAATTCATGAATGTAGGACAAAAAGCTAAGATTTTACAGGTGCCACCGACTAAACACTACTGCATTACAATTGGATACTCTGTGTTATTTATCGAAACAGTTGCGTTTTCGTCGCAGGTTCCATCGCCATAATTTACTGTAATGGTTGCTAGTCCTTCCATATCAACATCTAGAATTCCACCACGAATATAACGGCAGCAAACTAAAACATCGAGGCGATTCTGAACGGTAAGAGTATATGTAATACTATCAGAGCTCATTCCGTTTTGAGTACCAGTGATAAAATAGTTATCGTCGCAAATATTAAGTATAGTTTCTTCGCCTGCAACCCACTCGCGACTGGTATTTTCTTCATAATTAATTACTTTGCTAAGAGGAGTTGTTACTTTACCATTGTTAATCTCAACAGTATAAACAAGGTGTTGGTCTTCGTTACGTCCCTGGTTTGTAACAATCTGAGTTCCCTCAACTTTGTAATCATTCTGATAATAGTTCTCGAATGTGATTGTAATTACAGTTCACGGATCGCGATAGAAACCAGTAGTTTAGATATGGATTATTCCCCTACGGTTACGACCATCCTGACAAAGGTAATTTGTTGCTCCATAATCTACAGTTATATCCTTAGGCCATGTTGTTGCATCAAGAGGAGAAATTGTAATTATCGGATAGCCTTCCTTTGTGCCATTTTTATCACCGTCAATTTGGTCGTCAGAATATTTAGCTGCATCATCAGCTTCGGAAAAAGAATCTGAGAAAAGCTTATTTACCAATGAATACTCTGTCAATACGGTGAGAGTTTCTTGTGTAGTTGGTGGAGTGTCGTGATCTTCGGGTTCTTTACACGAAAATGCGAATATTGCAAGCGCAGTAATGCTTAGTAAAATAATAATTCTTGTCATAATTAGTATTGTTTAGGTTTATGCAAATTTAACAAATATTAGTCTGATAAAGTTTAGTTTTCTTGAAAGAAACAATTAATGAAGTCCTGCTTCTCGATCCCTTCCATGTAACAATTAAAATCGAATTTAGATAAAACCTCGTCTATTGATTCTTTCGTCAATTGAATGCCTGTAAGTGCATCTTCAATATCCTTCACTCCTCTCTGCGAAAAGAAATCACCAAAAACACGAATGTTTTTTATTGAATTGTCTTCAATTTTAAGGTAAAGCCATACCGAACCCGCTTTTGAGCAAAAACTATTCTCGAAATTATAATCTGGCTCCGAGCTGTAATTCCAATCCCATGTAGAATATTTGTTTTTAACAAGTTCGTTAATCCCGTCCAAATCATTTTGGCTAAGACTAAACACAATAGCTTCGGGAAAACGACTGCGGATAAAATTTAAGAACAATTCTTTAAACTTTTCCATCGAAACTGCTTCGCTGATATGCTCCGACAGATTTGTAACTCTTTCGTGATTAGAACGTAGCGCACGATCGGCATACTTTTCAGGATTAAACTTAAGCGCATCGGTTAAACTTTTCTTATTCGACGACAATAAAATAGTTCCATGATGAAGTATTTTATCACCAAATCTCAAACGAGCCTGACCACTAACTTTTTTATCTTCAATAACCACATCATTTCTTCCCGAGAAACTTGCATTTACGCCAAATTTATCGTTTAGAAATTCCGAAATTAAATCCGAGACCTTAGAAAAATCAATTAGTGCAGCCGACTCATCTTTATAAATGTTCGAAAAGTTAAGATTTCCAGCATCCTGAAAAACAGCTCCTCCACCCGAAAGACGACGAACCACCTTTAAACTGTTTTTCTTAACATAGAGCGAATTAATTTCTTCCTGCGTGTATTGATTTACTCCAACAATAATAGAAGGTTCGTTAACAGCAATAATAAAGAAATCATCTTCGTAATTACTAAGCAGATATTCTTCGAGAGCAATATTAAAATATGGATCGGTTGAGTCTGATTTTAAAATGTACATAGTATAGTTTATTAATTTTGGTAAAGTTATTAGATAAATTTGAAACCTGTTAAGCTTATAACAGACAAATATATGTTTGATAATCTGAATTGAGCGAAACAAACTAATTTTTATACTGAGGAGCGAACTTTTATGCTAAACGCAAAATGAATTGATCGCTTGCGGTGCTCGCTCCAAGTTGTTTTTAACGCTAATTAGCGAATTTTGCTGACGCCTTATAATGAAACTGGCGTCAGCAAAATTCGTGAATTGGCGTTCAATTTTTTAATAGGCGTCAGCAAAAATGTATGAGTTAATTTGGGTTATTGTGTTTTACTAGTGATTTTTTCAATTGCTTGATAATCAGCTAGTTTTAAAGCTCAATCATCGGCAATAAAGAATCTATTTACCTTATTCCCGAATACTGATTGTACTTATGTTTAATTACCAGTACTAAATCATATTCGGTCAGTTTAAGGATGAAGTCTGGCGAAAAGTTGCACCATTCGAGAAATACATTTGTGTCTTCACGACTCATGCCGGTAATTTTCATGATAACAGCAATACTTATTTTTTCTTCGATTAAAGAATTCAGATAATCTTTCTCCTGAATCTCGGCTAGCTTTTGTTTTTCTTTCCCTTCTTTGGAAAACGCATCGTATAAGGCAGTAATTGGACTAAAAACAATCCCGATTCCCGACATTGGAGTAACATCGCGCGTGTAAAAATCGATATCTGCTGGTCTAAATGGAAAATTTGCTACGGCATTGGTATAGTCATCTTCGGGTAGCTTCATGGTTGTAATCTCGTACTCAAGCTGCTTATACCTTCGAAGAGCTATAATCTCAACCGATCTAATTTCGTAAATTTTGGTATCTAAAAAAACAATAAGAGGTTTGTCGTTATCGGCTGCCGAATCGGTGATAACCACATACTTTTTATCGTAACCCAAACTCGAGAAAATAAGAGTGTCATTTATGCCTGCTTTCAAAATAAAATATCCCGAAGTGTCGGTAATAGTTCCAATTCGACTTTGCTTTACATAAACATTTACATAAGGTAGTGGATTGCCATTGCTTTCTTCGAAAACATATCCTGCTACAATAACCCTGTCGGCAATTCTGATAAATTGCGCATTGGCATTGATGCTTAACAGACTCAATGAAAAAACGATTATTAGCAGCAGTAAATTTCTCAAATGTGATTTTATTAAATAACTACTAAACGTTTATGTCGGTTTTTTATTTGATTTTTAACAAATATTTAGGAAAAAGTATGAAAATTACAAAACAATTGTCTTTCCCAAACTACTCATTAAAAATTTGATTTAAAAATTCGTCCGTAATATCAATTGGATGCCGATTATAAAATTCGTTGCTATGATTATCGTAGCTATAGTCGTTACCCCATTCGCGATGGTTTTCGGCAATATCCTTAATTGCATTAAGAATAATTTCCAGTTCAGCATCAGTCATTGTAGGATGAAGTGATAATCTTACCCAACCTGGCTTTTCGGACAAATCGCCAGATGTTATTTTTTCGGTAATTAGATTTGATTTTTCGTGACTTACATTAAGCAAAAAATGTCCGTAAGTACCTGCACAGGCACAACCTCCTCTAACCTGAATACCATAACGATCGCTCAATAGCTTTACAATAAGATTGTAATGTACATTTTCGATATAAAAAGAAATCACACCAAGACGCTCGCGTACATTTGAGGCTAGTATTCGTAAATTCGGAATAGTATCAAGAAAAGCAAATGCTTTATTCAATAATTCTTTTTCACGTTCAACAATTTTTTCGGCTCCCATCTCTTCTTTTAGTTGAATTGCGAGTGCTGTTCTAATCGCCTGCAAAAACCCAGGAGTTCCACCATCTTCCCTAGCCTCGATATCTTTCAAATATTGATATTCGCCCCAAGGATTTGTCCACTCAACGGTTCCGCCTCCAGGATGATCAGGACTTTTACTGTTATATAATGCTTTATTGAAAATCAAAACTCCAGAAGCTCCAGGTCCACCCAAAAACTTATGTGGCGAGAAGAAAATCCCATCTAATCTCTCTTCCTCATTTTCGGGATGCATATTTATATGTTCGTAAGGAGCAGATGCAGCAAAATCAATAAAGCACCAACCTCCGTATTTGTGCATAAGTGCTGCCATTTTATGGTAAGGAGTATGAACTCCAGTAACATTTGAACAAGCGGTAAACGAACCGAATTTAACTTTTCGGTCTTTATACTGAATAAGCTTTTGCTCAAGGTCGTTAAGATCAACCAATAAATCCTTGTCGGGCTCAATAATTACAACTTCGGCAACAGTTTCGTACCACGATGTGTGATTTGAGTGATGCTCCATGTGTGTAATAAAAACTACGGGGCGATCGGCCTTATCAAGACAATCCTTTCCAGAAATTTTACCACATAATTTAAGCCCAATTATACGTTGAAGCTTTACAATTGCAGCAGTCATCCCAAAGCCAGGAGTAATAAGTACATCATCTGGACCAGCGTTCACATGTTTTTTAATAATATGCTTTGCGTGATGATAAGCATTAGTCATCAATGTTCCAGTTGTACTCGATTCGGTATGAGTATTTGCAACAAAAGGACCAATAGTTTTACTAATTTTTTCCTCAATCGGAGCGTAAAGTCGCCCGCTGGCAATCCAGTCGGCATAAATCATCGGCATTTCGCCATAAACTGTGGAGTGCTTACAGTTACTGCCAATGGTGTTATTACGAAACTTTGCAAAGTAATTTTGTAATTCTGACATAAGTAGCTTTTTTCTTTTATGCAAAAAAAGCTAATTATTTGAATTATTGGTAAAATTATGGGGAATTTTATTTGAGAATAGCTAAATAGGTGAATCAAAACAATCTTCATTCCTTCACAAACCCTCCCGAGTAAATTCCATTTTCGGTTTTAACATAAATTATAAATTGTCCAGGAGTAAAATCTGCAACAGAAAAACCAAAATTGTCAATTGAATTTACAAATTCCGTTTTTATGAGTTGTCCTTGAAGATTGAAAACGCTGTAAGCAGTTATTTTTTAGAGATGCTACAATGCAATTTTAACAATAAAATTTACTTTCAATAATATTGAGAAAAGGATTTTGTGATAAGTTTGGGTAGCAAAACTAGGAGAAACATTCTCGCGGTAGTGGATAAATTTCATTCTTGCAAATTATTCATTTCATCTAAAATTATCTGTTTAAGCTGGTTTTCATTGGGTAGTTGGAGCAAATAACTGCCTACGAATATTTCCTGTGACAATCCGCCTGTAGCATAATGCACCAAAGCATCGTCTTTGTTGGAGCAGAGCACTATCCCTACTGGAGGATTATCAAATTCACACATCTCGTTTTCTTTAAAATAATTAAGATACATATTCATTTGTCCGACATCCACATGGTCAAACTCTCCAATTTTAAGGTCAATAAGCACATGACATCTAAGTATTCTATGGTAAAATACAAGGTCAATTTTGTAGTGTTTATTATTGAAACTAATTCTTTTTTGCCTTGCTTCAAAACAAAATCCTCTGCCTAGTTCAATTAAAAATTTTTGTAATTGAACTATTATGGCTTGCTCTAGGTCACTTTCAGAATATTCAAATTTTTCAGGCAATTCTAGAAATTCGAGAACCAATGGGTTTTTCATATAGTCATCAACTTGCATAAGATTTTCGTCTTTCAATTTGGCAATCATTGATTCCTTATTTTTGCTCAATCCAATTCTTTCAAAAAGCATACTGTCAATCTGTCTCTTTAGCTGGGTAACAGTCCAATTGTTTTTTATCGCTTGAATTTCATAAAATGTTCGTTTTAACCCTTTTTCCACAGACAATAGCTCAATGAAATGTGTGTAGCTTAATTTAGTTAACAATACATTAATATCTGTCCTTTCAGTGATTTGTTTTGTGGTGGAAACAACAATTTCAGATTTGGCAATTTTCGATTGCCAAATCTCAATCACCTGATTGTCAACATTTTGAAATTTGGCAATAACAAATTGCCAAATCTCGGGATACTCTAAACAGAATTGCCTGTATAATCGCAAATTTCTATCAGAAAAACCTTTTAAGCCTTTATCTAAAATTTTTTGAGATAACACTTTTAATGTTTTTTCGCCATAAGCTGCTCTGTCTTTACCATTTTGTTCGTACTCGATGATGTAAAAACCAGTCAACCAATTACGAATAGTGAGCGCATTATTTACTTGTTGTACTGCATAGCTTTTAAAGAATTTGTGCAACTCAAAAATATTTGCACTTAAGATTTCGATACTGTTCATAATTTGCAATTATTGTTAATTTAATACTTCACACTATATCGTTTCCTTATAAGATTGCTCAATTAAATCTAAAGCATATTGAATATCGTCAAAGTTTCTTAAAATTACTTTACTGGTCATTGTCCAATTGTAGCTGTCGGGAACTTTTGTGACTTTCTTTAAAGGATCAATGAAATCAATTGGTCGTAGAAATAAAATTATTTGTGTCTTGCCAACTTGTAGTTCTGCAAAGTTCTTAGAAACTCGGTATGCATAGTAATTTAAATTTAATTTTTCAACAATTTTATCATCAAGTTGCATTATTCTACCTCTGATTTCATGAAAAATCTCTTTAATTTCGGGATTTGCTCTTTCGACTGCATCAAGATGAGTTATGATTTTTTCAGAATCTACACTTGCATTTGTTTTTGGAGTTTTATGATCTATTGGTTCTGGTTTATTTATAAAATCTAAATGAAATATTCCATTTTCATAATTTCGATACTTTATCAATTCAATTCTCATTGGAATAACTTCGACAGTATCAATATCAAATTTACTATAATTTTCTGCGATACATATTACTCTGGGATTTGACCAATCTATCTTTAACTTAGCAGCTATCTCTTTTCCAAGTTTTTTAATAACAAGCATTTCGAAGAACTCTACTTTTTGAGCTTTTAACCAACGTAAATACGAAAGTGCCTGATTAATTACATTTTCATTTTTGTTTAGTTTATACTCAATAATTACAGGCGCTCCATCTGTATCAATAGCTAAAGTATCTATTCGGCCACCAGCCGTTGTTGGATATTCTGACGCCAGAAAATGCATATCCAAAACCTCTAACAAGTTTGGTTCAATCAATGTCTGAAGTGTTCTTTCCTTTGAAAAAGGGCTTAATTTTATCTTTTCTAATTTTCCGTTGTTTTGTTTAAAAATTGGCATATCATTTCGTTTTGCTATGTTATGATTGGTCTAGTTGTTACAAAATTAGTGTTTTTTGGGGATTATGATGATTTTTCTTTGTTATTGTTTTAATGTTTGGATGAAGAGATAAGATGGGTAGTTTGGAGGGTTTTGGTGTCGGTTTGGGTTACAAAATTAGGAGTAAGATTATTGCGACAGCAAATTCTCAAGCGAATCGAGAATACTTGGATTGCAAATCCGTGTGAGCTGGAAAAGCTAATTATTTGAATTATTGGTAATATAATGGGGAATTTTGAGAACAGCTAAATTGGTTAATTAAACAATCTTCATTCCTTCACAAACCCTCCCGAGTAAATTCCATTTTCAGTTTTAACATAAATTATGTATTGACCTGGAGTAAAATCTGCAACAGAAAAACCAAAATTGTCAGATGAATTTACAGATTCTGTTTTTATGAGTTGTCCTTGAAGATTGAATACGCTGTAAGCTGTAATTTTTTCGTTATTGGCGAGCTGAACAGCGATGTGTGCATTTGCCGGAACTGGGTACAAACTAATACTGTTTAAAGGATTTTGAGCAGTTAAACCACATATTTCAACTGTAATAACAATTGTATCAACTGCAGTACAGTTGTCGTCGGTAAGTGTAACATAAACATTTTCAATTCCTACTGCTGAATAGTTTAGCTCTTGTGTATTTGTGATAGATCCAGCACTCCAAGAGTATGAATTGTAACCTGTGTTAGCTTCCAAAATATGTGTTTCGTTTGCGCATAATGTTGTGTCGTTTATCCCTGTGGTTAACTGTGGATAAACTGTTGCATGAAGATTTATTACGCTATCAACTTCAGGAGTTGAAGATTCCAAAACAAACTGATAATCTCCACTTTGCGTTAAAACAGTCCCATTATACTCTGTGCCGTAACAAAAGTTTTGTGTCTGCTCATTAATAAACGGACATAAATTTCCATATTTAGCAATAAACATTTTAAATCCTCCGCCGTGGATGTAATGGTCGCCAAATGTTAAACCGTAATCGTAAGTGCCAGTTGTAAAAATCTCACCCCAGTTATTAACGCGGGTGTCGTATGGGTACAGCTTGTCAGAGCCAGAGCAAGAGCTTTCAACGGCAATAGTGCTAACTTGATTTCCATCTCTATCCCATGTGCAAATATTTAACCCACCAGTTCCTATTGGATAACTGAAATATTGTTCTGCATGCGTAAATTCAGCATTCCACCTTACAGTTCCATAAATTAAATCGTCATGAAGATCTAAACTACTTATCCGACTATATCTTGCGTAAGGTGCTTTCATCCATTTGTAATTTCCTTCCATATCATAATTAGCTAAAAAGCTTGATATACTAACTGCATTCGGATAATATGCAACTAATGTATCTAAACCACCGAAAACTGTTCCAGTATTTGGGCCATTGGTTCTTACTGGAACTGCCCAACCACTAACATAAATATTATTAGTTTCTTCGTCAAGCAATAAAGATTCAAAAAAACAATTGCTTAACAAACCATCTTCACTATATCCTTTGGTCTGCTGAGTCCAGAGCACTTCTCCATCACTGTTCATCTTTAATAAATAACCAACAGCATTATCGTTCATGTATGTTTCAAGGTGCTGTCCGTTGCCAAGATCTACTTCGACTGGATTAGGTTCTGTGCCAAGTGTATTATTAGTTTGCAAATAGCCAACCATATATAGGTTGTTTTGAGAGTCGCAGACCATATCTAAAAAGTCCATGGAGGTAGAAAAGTTATCTGGATCATTGATTTCATATACAATTGGCTTAAACCATAAAAAGTTAAAATTTTGATCTAGTTTTAACAAATAATATTGATAATATCCATTTTCATAAATCGGACTAATAGTATCAGTTATAGGAATTTCATTATGAAACAACACTGAGGTTTGCTCATTAGTTAACCGAGCAAGTAAATAATAATTATCTTCATTATCAATTACGAATGCTCTTTGATTAGTTTGATTGTTCCAAAGATACCAAATTTGATTAGTTTTAGCAATATTGTCATTATAAAGGCTAAAAAGGTTGTAATCAATAATATTACCTTGTAAATCCATTTTTATCAGGTATGAATAATTTCTATATGGAATCCAAGGGAATATACTATTCTGAGGATAGTCTTGAACAAGTATTGAACCTATCACCAATGTATCAAGAAACCACGTTTTATAGAAATTATCAATTCTACAAGATCCTGATAAATACAAGTATTCATCTTTCAAAATCATATAACAAGCTTGATCATTTGATTGTTCGCTATTGCTAATAGCTTTTGACCAACTTACTTGACCTGTGCAATCGAATTTTGCAACAAAACTACCTCTGGAACCATCAATAAAATGTGTAAGTGTGCTATCATTAAATGCAGTACCAGCACCATAAGTCCCAAAAAGATAAGAATTCCCATTATTATCTGTAACTAAATTGCGTGGCATATTATTATCTGTTGGATCGCTACCACTCTCTCCGCCAAATGAATTTGCAAATTGCCAAGATTGAGCATTTAAGATAAATGTTAAGAACATATTCAATACGAGTATAATAATTGAATTTTTCATAATAAAGAATTAAAATATAAAAATAATCAAAATTGCGTATAAAAGCAAAAAAACTTACGGAGATTTCTCCCCGTAAGTTTTAAAATAAACTATCGTTTAACAAATTTGAGATACTGGCATTTGCCTGATTTACTAATAACTTTGACAATGTAGTCTCCAGGTTGCAAATCAGAAATTACTATTAATTTTTCTGATACAGTTTTTAACTTTTGACCTTTCATATCAAAAATTACCGCACTCGAAAACTCTGATTCACTGCAACTGACTGTTATTGTATTAATTGCTGGATTTGGATGTAAACTAAAATCTGTGCAGAAATATTGCTCTTTTTCAGGTGCTGAGTTAGAATCTTCATCTAAATTATCGAACAACATTGATTTCGCACCACCAGCAAGCTCTGATGCTGGAAAACAGATTTCAGTAACACATATCACATCATTTCTACATCCATAGACTCTGAAACAAATTTCCTCATGATTATCAATCAGAGATTGTAACTCCAAAGGTGTAATTGCAAATAAGCCATCAATTATTCCAGTATATACATTATAACCATAGTTAAAAACTGTAACCTGATCACTATAAACTTGGACATTTGTCATGCCTGTCTGGAATTGCAGAACAAAGTCATAATAACTTAAAGCCGAATTTGACAGGTTTGTATTCAAATCTGCTGAGACAAAACTACCTTCACATGTTTCAGTAATGCAATCATCCAGTATATCAGCAAGATTTACTGTTACTATTCTACTGCAAAAAACATGATTCTGATTGAAAACAAACTCAATTTGAATTGTCTGTGGTTCAAGACTTTCTAAGATAAATGAAAAACTTATATCCATTCCTGTGTTTGCTGGAATCGAAATTGGCAGTACTGGACTCAACAATGTTGTATTAACAATATTAATTTCTGTCAAAACTGCAGGAGAACTTGTTGACATATTAAAGAAGCCATATGTAAAGTCTAAAAACATTTCACATTCTCTTATGTCACATCGTGGATTTCTTATTTTTATCCCAATCTCACAGGAATCACAAATTTCTTTTTCCATGATTTCAAGATCACCTGAGATAGTATGACACGCTCCGCCTGAATATTCTATATTCATATTATAAGTCCCAAAATTAGTAATTTGAAGCAATGTTCCTGGGTGTGGTATGTCAAGCCAGTCTTGTTGGACAATAATCATATTTCTTAACCATGCCCAATAATCAAAATATCCCATAGGTGGTAAAACAGTTTTAGGTAAGTCTTCAGGACAGAATTTAAAGCAACCTGTCATCAATTCGTTAAAATCTGGAGGTTTTACAACATAAATTGTGTCGTATTCGGATCTACAACCTGTAATTGGATGAAGATAGTGCGCAAGATGATGGCCAGGGTTAAAGGTTAATGCTGTAAGACCATAATCTCCTGTGCTCCAGTATAACTGTTGCCCACTTATACTTTGCAAATTGACTGGTGGCTCGTGTAAACATTGGTTCGCACCAAATCCAATAGTTGGTGCTGCCGGTTTTGGATTTATTGTAATCGTGCGAACATCAGTACTGCTGCAATTAGTATTGCTAACTGTAAGGGTAACACTATAAACACCTGGAATTAATGATGACGCTGGTAAAGAAATGTTTGCAGTGTTATACACTGAATATCCAAGCCCTTCCCATAAATATGAATAATCGCCGGATTCTCCAAATAAACGAATAACATCCTCGGGACAATATACGTCATTACCACTAATTTGAGCAAATGGTGTATTGTCGAAACAAATATTTTCGATATAACTTTGAAACATGCAATTATTGTTATCACTCATAGTGACATAATACGATCCTGTCTGTAAAAATGAATTAGGATTAAGACCTGTTGTTCCTGAAACTGGGTACCAGCTATAATTTACAGTTCCACTTGGTATATTTTCAAAATTAAAACTAAATGGCCATTCTTCCCCAGAGCAGTATGGCCCAAGTTCTGACTCAAGTTGACCTATTAACCCATTCGGATTTACCGTAATATTGTTTATAAAATTATCCAAACAACCAATGTTATCCTGAATATTCAAAGAGATTTCAATATTTTCATTACTTCCTAAAACTTCAAATGATTGTTCATTGTTAGGATTAAGGTTCTCAAATTCAGTATTAAAATCATATACCCAAGAAACTGCATTTGTTGAATTGTCAGTAAACTGTATTGGGCTACCCGAGCAATATGGACCAGGGCTTGTAATAAAGTTTGCATCACCACGAAGGTAGGTAACAGTAGTTGAAGTTGAGCAAGTGTATTGCTGCATATCATGAGTATAAGTTATTGTAAGCCCTATTGTGTGAGTACCAGAGTTTACTGTTACAGGGCTAGTTGCTGGCAGTCCATCAACTGTCCATGCAACAGTGTTAAGAACAACATCTGTCATATAGTCGCTGTTGTTTGTAAGTTCGAGCTGCACTTGATTAGTACCAGCACAATTGTAGTTTACTAGGATAGCAGGAACAAGTGGGACTTCAATTTCAACTTCTGCAAAATAACCGCAGCCTCCTATTTCTTCACCAGCTCTAACCATATAATATCCAGCATTTACAAATTCGGCTGTACAAACCTCGTTATTGGTTCCATTAAATGTCACTGAGCCTGGTTGCATTGCGTTTTGATAAAAAAACCAATCCAAAGGAACAGTTCCACTATGTCCAAATCG
>JAQVGK010000356.1 GCA_028696755.1 Bacteroidales bacterium
ATTGAAACGGTTTTTAGTGTTATGTCCGAGGTGCAAGCTAAAAATAGTGGATTTTTTTGGGAGTTCTATGCGCCATATTTTATCGAACTTCAAAGCAAAGGCTACATCGAAACATTTTCATACATTGTTTATGCCAGTTCGGGTTTGGATTATGTTAACGAATGGCTGACAAAGAACGACAGAAAGGTAGTGGAATTCTATAATTGGTCGGATCAATACGATTGGTCATCACATTATTAAATAAGTGAAGGGGATTCCTTTTCGAAATCCCCTTAATCCCTGACTTTGGGAAATTAAAAGCATGTGTTACTGATGCAGGGATTCCAGAGTATCTTTATTTAGATAGTAAACTTTTAATACAGCACCATTCTCAATTAATATTACATTTTGATTACTGGTATCTATATTTAACGTGAGTTCGATGTAAGAAAATCAAAAAATATTAAAATAAATTTGCAAAAATGCGAGGTTTTATTTATCTTTAACTTGTTGATAATCAAAGACTTAACAAATAAAAACCTCACATATGAACAGCAAAAAAATTACTGAAATTTTTTACATTATAGACGAATTTTGCAAAGAATTTGAAGCAGCTAAGGCGGGCCATGTTTTACAAAAAGATGGCTCTAAGAACACTCGTAATCGAAAATTCAAACTCAATGACAGTGAAGTTATGACAATTTTAGTGCTGTTTCATCTTGGAGGTCACCGATGTTTAAAGCATTTTTATGTGAATTATGTGCAAAAACATTTAACTCGTGAGTTTCCGGAAACAGTATCATACAACAGGTTTGTTGAGTTACAGCAAAAGGCAATTATGCCATTGTGTTGCTTCTTGCAGATGACTTGTTTGGGAAAATGTACAGGTATCTCATTCATAGACTCAACACCTCTACGAGTATGCCATATAAAAAGAGAAAGACAAAATAAGGTCTTTAAGGGTATTGCTACTAAAGGACAGTGTTCTCTTGGTTGGTTTTTCGGGTTAAAGCTCCACATAATAATCAATGACAAGGGCGAAATATTGACATTTTTACTTACTTCTGGAAATGTAGATGATAGAGAACCACTTAAAAGCAAGAGATTTCACGAGAAAATATTTGGCAAATTAGTTAGAGACAAAGGCTATATCGGACAGGATTTGTTTGAAAACCTTTTCATTGATGGAATTCATCTGATTACCAAGATCAGAAAAAATATGAAAAATAGCTTAATGCACATTAGTGATAAAATTTTACTGAGAAAAAGAGCCCTTATTGAGTGTGTTAATGATGAACTGAAAAACATTTGCCAAATTGAGCACACAAGACATAGATCATTTGAAAACTTCCTCTCGAATCTCATTTCTGGCTTAATTGCTTACTCATATCTAGAGAAAAAAACCTTCTCTCAAAACGGATATTGTCGATACCGAAAGAGTAAAAATGATTGCCGCTTAGATCGAACTCACGTTAAGTTATAATTTCCATCTAAATATACATTTCCCGAAGAGTAAGTTGTGTATCCTTGTAACACCCACCCATTTATCAACCAAGAAGAGCCTCCATCTATACTTAATCTAACCCCATCGTCTCCTCCAACAGTAAAGTTATACCATCCTGCTGCGAAGGTTTTGTTCATTTTGTACCTTATCGAGAACACATCAGTTGGATTAGAACATAAATTGGTCGATGCTCCAGTTGGGCTATTATGTAGCCTATTGAATGTTTCGCTTTCGGTTACGTAACCAATATAATTTGTAAAATTGCTATAACTTGCTGGATTGTAAACATATCCAATCCATGAACTAGAACCGTAGGTGCTTTGATCGCCAGGAGGTGCGCAGTAACTAACAGTTACATTAAAGGTCATATTAACATTATCACAGTATGAATCATTATCCCATGATCTTAATTGCAATAATTGTCCATTTAATAATTGACCGTTTAAGCCCGTGTAGGTATATCCAGTTCCATCACAGCCTGACGTAATATAGTTGCTATTCACTAAAAAATCCCACTCGTACCAACTCGTGCAATAGCTACCTATTGTTGCATTGTAGGTAATGCCTGTAATTATCGCATTGGCGGGTGCGCCAGAAAGAGCTCCTCCAATTAAAATCTGATCACAATCTCTACCTGAACCTGAATAGTTAAAATTCAACGTCTGCCCATCAACCCCCTTCACTCCAACACCCACCATAAATAATACAATAGCTACGAACACATACATAGCTTTTAAACCAAAAATTCTGTAGAAATTTTTCATATTCCTCTTTTTTTCTCTTTAGTCAATTCTTAATTCCTTACAATTATATTAATAATAGGTAGCTTTTAATTAGTTAAATCAGATTTCGGTACAAACAAATCAGAATTCGGTAGGTTTGAGTCAGAATTTGGCAAATAAGATGAAATCAGAAAACAGAAATCAGAAAACGGATGGCTTGCGCGTCCAATAAGACCTGTCAGTGTCCTTCGGACCTGACAGTGTCGCAGTGCGCAAGGTCGGACTTAACAGTGTCGCAGTGCCTCGGCCTTCCGTTTTCTGGTTTCGGTCTTCCGCCTTCGGTTTTAACCCTTTAACATTTTCTTAGCATAATAATTTCGACGGCTAATCTATTTTAGATATATTTGCTCAAACTTTACAATTGTGGTTTTTTTTAGGTTAATCGGCGACAGCATTAAATTTGCTTTTTCTTCGCTTATAATGAATAAGCTTAGAACTTTTTTGTCATTGCTCGGAATAACCATCGGAATTTTTAGTATAATCTTTGTAATGACCACAATCGACTCCCTCGAACGCTCAATAAAAGACAATGTAAGCTCGCTTGGTACAAATACTGTTTACATTCAAAAATGGCCTTGGACTTTTGGACCCGATTATCCGTGGTGGAAGTATCTTAATAGGCCTGTTCCAAAAATGCACGAATACGAAAAAGTTAGCGCTCAGTCGCTTTACGCCGATAAAGTTGCTTTCGCAGCATCAACAACCAGAACAGTCGAATATGAGGATAAATCGGTTGCTAACACTGGCATCTTTTTGACAACACATGATTATGATAAAATAGAAGCCTTAGAAATTGAAAAAGGTAGATATTTTTCTCAAATGGAATCCAACAACGGTCGTAACGTTGCTATAATTGGTGCTGTAATTGCTGAACAGTTATACGGACAAGCTGATCCTTTAAATAAAGAAATTAAAATTGCAGGTCGAAAATTAACTGTTATCGGGGTTTTTAAGAAAGAAGGCGAGGACATGTTTAATAATAGCATGGACGAAGTGGTGCAAATTCCAATAAACTTTGGTAAAACTATGTTCGATGTAGAAAGCGAAGCCTTAAACCCTTTTATTGTTGTTTCGGCAAAACAAGGAGTGAGCACCGAGCAACTAATTGATGAACTAACTGTTATTATGCGGACTATTCGACGACTTACTCCTGTTGAAGAGGATGATTTTGCCCTTAATCAACCAAGCATGATTACTAAAAGCCTCGAAAGTATATTCAGCGCACTTGATATTGCAGGGATTATTATTGGCGGATTTGCAATTTTGGTAGGTGGATTCGGAATTGCGAATATTATGTTTGTATCTGTTAAGGAGAGAACTCGCGAAATCGGAATCCAAAAAGCTATTGGAGCAAAATCATATCTAATTCTAATACAGTTTCTTACCGAAGCTTCAGTTTTAAGTTTAGTTGGTGGTATTCTCGGACTAGTTCTAGTCTGGATACTGACAATTGTTCTGTCGAACGCAACTCCTATGAACTTTGCCATGAGCTTTGGAAATGTCTTGTCTGGAACACTTATTTCTATTATTATCGGTATTGTATCTGGTTATGCTCCTGCTCGTAAAGCTGCGCGATTGGATCCTGTTGCGGCGATGAATCATGTTTAATATTAGTAAGCGGTACGTCGGTAATCGGTGGTGGATGCACTGCGAAATCTGGCTGGTTTGTATGGCATTCTAAGTTTGTAAGCGGTAAGCGGTGCGTCGGTAATCGGTACGTCGGTAATCGGTATGTATATGCACATCTTGACAGTTTTACTAGCATTCTATATTTAGGGACTACTGAAAAACTTTACAACACTTGATTCTATGCCAAAATTGTTGATATTTTGACCCATTTAGTGCAAGCAAAAATAGTAAATGATTTAAAAAACCTTGCAGTATATTTTAATCTCGAAATGAAAACGGGACATAAATATCCGGATAAATGCGACAAAATAGTATTCGAAGCTCCGCGGGCGGGCCGGGCAAAACGGCGGGCAGCTCAGGCGGTGAGAGCGAAACAATTAGAATTGTGTCGAGCCGACATGTCGTTCTCTAAAACAAATATTT
>JAQVGK010000357.1 GCA_028696755.1 Bacteroidales bacterium
AACTGTCACCAAAAAGCTGAATAAAATCAGTTGCTGTTTGCTCCTTCTTTGCTGAAGATGCATCGTTTAAAGCCTTAATAAGGGTTGAATCTGTTTGATTGTTTGCAAGAGCAAGAATAACATCCTCTGCGGAAATCTCCAGAGTAATGTTCATCCCACCTTTAAGGTCAAGACCTAAATTTAGCTCTCTTTCCTTACAATCCATGTAAGTATATTTCTTGAATAGAGTAAATGCAGTTAAATTTTCTACTGAATCGAGATACCTGTTCGATAAAGAGTCAATAATGTGTATTTTCTCAAATTCATCAACCTTCAAATTCATAGAGTTGAATCGTGTTTCTGCATATTCGTCTGCATCGCTTTCAACTTTGTTTACCACAAAGGTAAAAGACAAATAATACAAACTAATCAATGCAAGCAGCACAGTCACCAGAATAATCGCTCCTTTGTTACGCATGTTTGATAATTTTATTAACGTTAATTATTTAATTCGTTTTCAATTTTTTAAGTTTGCAAATATAGACTTTTTTTAAAAACCATTATTGTTTTATACCAATATTTTAATGCGATTTTTTTTCAATCGTTAATATCTGCTGCGAAAAATCTAAAATTGCACTATTTTCAATTAACCAATCACAACCTATAATTCCTGCTATTACTGGAAAACGCAAGGATTTATAAAGAGCATTTATGTGATCCATCGAAGTAAAAATTACCTTGACTTTATTTACTTTGTATCTCGAAATTTTTAATTCTGCAACCTCTCCCTGAAATAAATTACTGATTTCAGAATTAAATCCAGAACTATTTCCGTCCGAATCTACTTTATTTAAAATTGTTTGAGCAAAAGCAATATGTCCCGAATCAAAAATCGAGTTTGATGCTCCAGTATCAACCAATAAAACTGCACTATGCCCATTAATTTGGGCTTTCACAGCTATATGACGACCTCCCCCATCAAGTTTAAACACCTTAAGTTTTATTTTATAAATTTTTTTTATCATATTTTTTAATCTAAAATTAAACCATTACAATTTCTACTTGTCAATTAACACGTAATCAAAAATATAAAAAAATTATGAAAACGAAATTATTTGTTTTAACAACAATCCTCTTTACAGGATTATTCATCGCTGGACCAGCTTTCTCACAATGTAATCATGATAAGAAGGCAGGTGAACATAAAGGGTGCGTAATGGACGAATTAAGCCCAGAGCAAAAAGCAAAAATCGAAACTATTAAGGCTGATAGCGACAAAAAAATTGTAAACTATAAGGCCGACCTTAAAATTAAAAAGGCCGAGCTCGACAAACTTAAAATTGCTGAAAACCCATCAAAGAAAGACATCGATGCAAAAATTGACGAAATCAGCGTTTTAAAAGCAAATATCGAAAAGGAAAAAGTTAATCGTCACCTTCTTATCCGCGAACAACTTACTCCTGAACAACGAGTTAAATTTGATCAAATGCACGCGAAAAAGGATAAGGCTCATGGTTGCGACCATGGCAAAGCTGATGCTGGTGAGCACAAAGGTTGTGACAAATCAGCAACATCTCACAGCGGTTGCAAAGATGGACAGCATAACAATGGAGGCGAGGGCCAAATGCACAAAGATTGCCAAAAATCGAAATAGGTTTTGCTTTTTCATAAAATCCTGAATTACCCAAATTTCAGGACAAATCTGCCTCATTTCTGGGGCAGATTTTTTATATGCAAAAACTATTTGACACACTACAACATCAGGGCAAACGCATTAAAATCAATTGTGATGTAATCATACACATAGTATGATCTTTTGCTGACGCCCTACTTAATTGAACGCGAACCGAAGCTCAGCGAAGCTAATTGACGAATTTTGCTTACGCCTACAAACATTATTTGCGTACGCAAAATCGCCTATTTGCGTTCATAATATTCCTTTAGGAACTAGATAGTCGTTGTTCATCGACAACGAAACAATGCACGACACTTTGATGGAGCCTTGTCTCACTGTAGCCAATTTTACGAGAGGCTTTTGTGACAATTGACTTCTATTAGCTAAATACTTGATAAAATCAATATCATTTGTTTTGCCTCGAGTAAACAGTTTATTGGTCGTCCATACTAAATTCTGATCTAAATACGTTCGCTCTGTTTCGAATTGCACAAAAAAGCATTTGATATCAATATTTGTTTTATTTTTACGTTTTGGGAATAGATTTTGAGAAGACAGCAAAATGAAAATTTCTAAACATATCTTTTTTTTCCTGTTGCTTTGTACCACGTCTTTTGGTATTAAGGCTCAACAGATAGATGCTTTTGCTACAACTGCAACACTTTTCGACATCGATAATCTTGGCTATTACTATTTTGCCGAAGGATCTAAACTTATTCAAACCGATTCCGAATTTAATACTTTACAGGAATACTCTGACAAATCTTATGGTGACATAAACATTATAGATGTTAGTAACCCTTTGCGAATTCTATTATTCTACAAAGATTTTAATGTGATTGTATTTTTAGACAATAAGCTTGCTCCACTACGAGATCCAATTATGCTTGATGATTTGGGTTTGTATTCGATCGACGCCGTATGCAGCACAACCACAGGTTCGTTCAGAGTTTATGATAACCAAACAAGCACAGTAATTACTATCGGCAGCGATTTAAAGGTATTGCAAAAAGGCACAAATCTTTACAGTGTTGCTGGAGATCAAAAAGCAATTATGTTAAAAGAAACCGCCAATTTTGTTTTCTTACAAACAGAAAACTCTTGGATAATAAGAATGGATAAATTTGGCAATTACATCGAAACAATTGCAAACGATGCAGCAATTACTTTTGATTGTGTTAACGATGAAATATATACGATCTCAAAATCAAACCTTAGTGGTTTTGACAATAGAAACGAAAGATTTTTCTTTTACAGCTTCGACCCAATGCCAATAAAGGATTTTAAAATTAAAGACAAAAAACTTTTTATCCTGTCTGAAAAATCGTTGATAACTTTTCAAATTCTTTGATTATTTTTCTTTTCCAAATTGATTTTATAATATATTTTTATAAACTCAAATTTTTGAAAAAGAAATTATTATGCATATAGCTGTAGCAGGAAATATTGGTGCTGGAAAAACAACCTTGACAAAGCTTCTGGCAAAGAATTATGGATGGTCACCCCATTTTGAAGATGTTGACGACAACCCTTATCTTAATGATTTTTATGAAGATATGCAGCGCTGGTCGTTTAACCTGCAGGTATACTTTTTAAATAGCAGGTTCAATCAGATTCTCGAAATCAGGAAATCGGGAAAAACAATTATTCAGGACAGAACAATTTATGAAGATGCATATATTTTTGCTCCCAATCTTCATGCTATGGGCCTAATGACAACTCGCGACTTCGACAATTACTTTAGCCTATTTACCCTTATGGCTACACTTGTAGAAGCACCAGATTTGCTTATTTACCTGCGTGCATCGGTTCCAAAGCTTGTTCAGCAAATACAACAACGTGGCCGCAAATACGAAAACACAATTCGCCTCGATTATCTAAAACGTCTTAACGAAAGATACGAAGCTTGGATAGCTAATTATAAAGGCGGTAAGCTTCTAATTGTTGATGTCGACAATCTCGACTTTACTCAACGCCCCGAAGATCTACGGACTATTATCAATAAAATTGATGCCGAAATAAACGGATTGTTTTAGGATTTTTAAACTATATTATAATAAAAATAAGCATCTGTGACAGATGCTTATTTTTATTATTTGTAATGTTAATATCTATTTTCTGTTCAGAAAACTTTGATTTGTAATAATGTTTCGAAGTCAACAATTTAAACCTTTGCCACTTCCTTTTTAATATTTTCCCAACGTTTTTCGTCCATTGTTGCACCGATAACTTCCATAACATTTCCTGCCAAAATTGCACCAGCCTTAGCACATCTGTCGAGTGACCAGTTTTTTACTAGCCCATAAAGGAATCCTGCTGCATAATTATCGCCGGCACCGGTTGAATCAACAGGTTTAATCTTTATCACACCCGCTCTATGTACTTCTTTCCCACGTTTAATGTACGAGCCATCTTCGCCAACCTTAACAACTGCAATCTCGCACATAGTCGAAATCATGTCTAAAGCTTTTTCAGGCTCCTGACCAGTAAATGCTTTGGCCTCTTCTTCGTTAGCAAAAACAATGTCAACATATTTCTCGGTGAGATATTTTAAAAACTCAAGATTAATCTCCACAACATTATACGATGCAAGGTCGAGCGACACTTTTAGACCACATTTCTTTGCCACGCTTACAGCTTTTTCAATCAGCTCG
>JAQVGK010000358.1 GCA_028696755.1 Bacteroidales bacterium
TGCAAATAAGTGATAAGATATATTCCTTAATTCACTCCAATGACTCAAGGTTTTATGACTTGATTAAAGGGGATACCCCAGAGTTTTAATCCTATCCAATCCATGCAAACTAACTAATCTTTGGTTGCTATCCTTGTAGTAATCCGATAGGGTATCCTCTATACTCTTAGGTAGCTTATATGGATTTTCTCTAAATCTTGTCAATGAGTCAATTTTTTCAGTTATGGATAGAGTTCGGTAATACAGTGTGGGTATATTTATTAGATAATTTTTAAAAAAAGTGTTCTTGGCCGTAAACCGGTTTAATAAACGCATTATTTTTACCGAGGCTGACGACATCCTTTTATTCTCAAACCTTAACACGGGCATTGGCTTTGTTATGGGAATCCCAACTAACCTAGAGAATTCCTGAATAAATTTCTCCTGATCAGATTGAAAATCTTCGTAGAAAAGGATTAGAACCTTTTCCTTGCCAAATAGTTTCATGTAATGATTAACTATCCGATCGTACTCAAAAAACTTAAGAGAGAATAGATGATGGTTTTTGTAGAACGATTTATGCCTTCCCTCTATACCCAGAAAACTAGATGGACTATATGTTCCACCCGATTTGATGTAGTGTCCATATACCGATGAAATGGCTTCAACCTGACTTCTTAGTGTGATTATGATAATAGCATCGCTATAAACACTTTTTAATCGGTTGGCCATTGTAACAATAAACTCTCCAGCCCCAAAGCCAATGTCTAGTCCTCCCAGCAGTAACTCCTCCGATATTGCAACTCTTCGTCCTTGAACTAGTCTGTTTATTTGCTGTTTGCATTCCGTGGCAGAAAATTCGAATGTATCAGGTTTAATCAATAAATCAAATACTTGTGGACGATTAAGGAAAAAACATCCCTCAAGATTAGGAAACAGGTTTTTTTGTAGCCACTTTGTACCTGTTTTTGGGTAGCCTATGTGAATTATTGGACTGCTAATCATAAGAGATACCCATGTTCTTTGAGTTTTTCGTAACTAACCCTTCTCGCAAGCTTGTTGTTCGATTCCGCAAAAGTCTTCCTGAAGTATTCAATATCCTTATTGTCTAATATGTTCTGGTATTTGGCGAAATTACCAAATATTCTAAATTGATTTAATGGTTTAATTAACCTGTTAATGATGCCAACAAACTTTGGCAGCTTTAGAACCATTCTTTTCCTTCCTACAGGCTTTGCATGAAATAAATTTAAAAATCGGATAAGGGGTATAAACCCTACTCGTAAACCTCTATTTACAATATTAAAATCTAATGTATCAACATCTACCTCAAAGCCGAAAAGGTTACAGAAGGACTCAACAAAGCCTCTAGGGTTCTTCACAAAATCTTCAAAGAAAAAGATATACACGTTCTCTTTCCCAAACAGCATATCATAGTACGATATTAGCCCATCAAAAAGTAAATGATTACAAGAGAAATGGCTGTTGTAAAGGAAATGCTTTATGCTATACGTCCCCCCGTTTTTAATATACTGCTGGTAAGCTGATGCTGCGAGACTTTGCTGGTTTCTAATGAAGATTAATATCTTTGCGGCAGGGAATGTAATTTTTATTTTATCTGCACAAGTTTTTGAGATAGTTCCGTTATGCCATCCATAGTTTATTGGGGTTGATAGCAGTTCAGAACTAAACAAATATCTTGATGCCTCCGTATAACACTTCAAGTGTTGATATACATCTTCTGGATTGAATAGAAAGGCATCACTCTCAAAGAAAAACCGACCAGTTTCCCTGTTGCCTATGTATTGAATCTTTTTTAAATTAGGGAATAGTTTTTCTTGTAGCCAAGTAGAAGCTGTTTTTGGGTACCCAATATGGAAAAATACCTCCATGATTTGATGTAATGCCTTAAATTGTTGATGTAAAACTACATTATTATTTTTAAAGGGAGCTATATTTGTTATTGTAAATAAAAAAATAAGATGAGACGAATACTTTTACTTTTTGTTGGTTTACTATTCTTCGTAAACCTTTTTGCTCAAAACTGGGATTGGGCTTTGCATATTGAATCAACAGGTGATAACACTGAGGTTGTTGATGTTGTTAGGGATGGAAATTACCTGTACACATATGGGATTTTTAGGGGTACACTTACCTTAGGGGGTATTGATTATGCTTCTGTAGGTAACAATGATCTATACCTGGTAAAAACCAATCTTGATGGAGAAGTGCAGTGGGTTAGAATTGCTGGAAGTTCCGGTAATGAGTTGGCGTCGCATGTGAGGGTCGATGAGTCTCACAATGTTTATATTTCAGGAGGCTTTCAGAACAATTGCGATTTCGATGGTCAAAATATTATCAGCTCAGATGGTTTCGATGGGTTTATTGCCAAGTATGATTCAGGTGGTACTATTCAGTGGGCAAGAAATATTGCCTGGGGTACGGGAAACGATAAGATCACTGGTATGGCTGTTGATAACGATGGTACTGTTTTCGTAACAGGCCTTTTTATTAATGATGTCGTCATTGGAGATGTATCAACAAATGATACCTATAATGCGGGGACCGATCCCCGTCGCATGTTCGTAGCCTCGTTCAATACTGATGCTTCATATAATTGGTCGGTAGAATTTGCCAATACTGGCAGCCAAACCATCTTTCGTGCCCTTACTCTAGCCGAAGATAATTCCATTTATGTTGGGGGTGCCAATAATGGCACCATTACCATTGGAGGGAATGGTTACACCACAAGAGGTAGTGGTGATATTATTTTAGTGAAACTAAGTTCAAGTGGTGTGCCTCAGTGGGTTCGTACCGCAGGTGGTGGTGGAACTTCCGACGACCAACTGAATTCCATAGTTGATTTCGATAATAATGTTTATATTATTGGGTATGTTCAAAATACCGGAAATATTGATCAGAATGGTGTTGATCCACCATTATCATATTCTGCTAGTAGTGTAGATATTATTACTGCACGATATAATTCTGAGGGTAGCTTAATATGGCATACTGTAATTGGTGGAGCGGGTGCTGATAGCGGATATGGCATTCAGATACATGAGAACATAATGGTTTGCTCTGGATACTTCTCCAGTAATGTAACATTTAACGATGATATAATTGCTTCTGGAGGTGGTTTTGACGCTGGTTTCTTTGTATTCGATTTGGATGGGAACCCCATTACGGCTAGTTCTGTTTCCGGTACTCTCGAGGATAGAGGTCAAGCAGTTATTTATGATGGTGTTGGAAACACATACATAGGCGGGTTTTTCAAATCCAGCAATTTGAGCATAGGTAGTCTCGACCTACTTAGCAATGCATACTCCCCCTTAAAAGATGGCTTCCTTGCTAAGTACCAAAACCCCTTCTCAGCAACATTTACAACTAAGAAAAATGTGTCCTGCAGTGGCGGTTCCGATGGCGAGTTAACTGTTACCACATACTTTGGAACTGAGCCCTACACCTACTCTTGGACAAAAGATGGATCGGCCTATGGATCAGATACACACACTTTAACAAACCTCTCCGCGGGTGTATATGAGGTTACTGTTACTGATGCCAATACAAAGGAGGCCTCAACCACATACACCATTACTCAACCCACTGCTATTACAGCTGGCACACCCGATATTAATAACGTAACGTGCTTCGGCGGTGATGATGGAGCCATTGACATCCACCCCTCGGGAGGTACGGGTACCCTCACCTATTTCTGGACCACCGATGATGGGTTTGGCTTGGAGACCACCACTCAGGATCAGACCGGGCTTATTGCCGGCACATACTGTGTGTGTATTACCGATGCCAATGGTTGCGAGTTTACCGATAGTTACACCCTAACCGATCCTGATGAGATTGTTATTACAGGTTCTGTAACCGATATTACAAACCCGGGCAGTAATGGTGCTATAACTATATCAGATGTTAGTGGTGGAACTGGAACTTATCCCGATGATTTTTCCTTTAGTTGGGTAGGACCCAATTCATTCACCTCTTCAGATGAAGATATAATTGGACTTAGTGATGCAGGAGAATACTCGGTTACCGTAACTGATGGTGTTGGATGTTCTCAGGATAAAACCTATTCTGTTGTTGATGAGCAGCAGTTTAGCATTTGGATATCATCTAAAACCAATGTGCTTTGTAATGGCAATAGTACCGGTTCGGCTACAGTTAGTTACTTTAAACCCACTGGTTTTCCTGATAATCCTATTGCCTATAGCTGGACACTTAGCGGTGGTGTGGATGTTTTATCATCTGATGCAACAGTCGCTGGTCTCCTAGCTGGTACATACAAAGTAGTTGTGAATTATGATGATGAC
>JAQVGK010000359.1 GCA_028696755.1 Bacteroidales bacterium
CGCGTCGTTTCGAATACTAATTACCGCTTTATTCGCACATTTGAAGCTCGTAATATTTTATTTCCTTACAGTTTGCCTAGCGTTTTTACTTTGTATAAGCAAAGCATCGCAGATTATTCTATAACATAATAGGACAATATTGATCATTTCTAATTCTATAAAAAAGACTTTATACCGCAAGATTGTTGATTTTACTTAATGTGGACACCCATTTTGAAATTTTATATTTTGTAAACTGCTGATTACCAGAAGGTTGCAAATTTTAGTGAAAAAAGGTGTCGAAGTCAGGACGGATATTCCACCCATTAAAAATTTAAAAGCCCCTTTAATTCCGCGCTGCCTTGGCGACTGGTTTTTAGAGATTTGCCGTTTTTCATTATTACCGAGTGAGTTTCTTTGTTGTAAGGTTGAATTTCTTTAATAAAGTTAACGTTTACGATGCAACTACGATGAATTCTTACAAATGTATCAGACGGAAGTTTCTCCTCGTAAAAGCGCATGGTCGAATTTTTAACGTATTCCTTGTTTGCCGACGAAATCACAACATAATCATCTGCAGCTTCGATGTAATAAACATCGCTAACCGGAATAATTAATATCTTACCAGATTCCTTAACAACCACCCTTTCGAGTTTATCCTTAGCCGAATTTACACTTTCGATAAGTTTGTCGTAATTTGGACTAACTGCGGGTTTTTCGGCAAACTGCTTCTTAACTTTTTGTAAAGCTTGATCGAAGCGCGACTTGGAGAACGGTTTTAAGAGGTAATCAATTGCATTATTCTCAAATGCTTTAAGCGCAAATTCATCGTAAGCTGTTGCAAAAACAACCATTGGCGGATTCTCTATAAGCTCAAGCATCTCAAAACCTGTAAGCTTAGGCATCTGAATATCAAGAAAAATCAAATCAGGCTTTAAATCGTTTATCGCTTTTAGACCATCAAAACCATTATTACATTCTCCAACAATATCAATCTCTTCGTATGAAGACAAATATTCTTTTAGAATTTGAATTGCCAAAGGTTCGTCATCAATAATCAATACTTTCATAAAAACAGTGTTTTTAATTACTAAGCAACAGGTATTTTGAGTGTAACTGTAAAAATACCATTATTTTTCGAAAAATTCATCAAATCTTTATGATGAAAAATTAAAGATATTCTATCGTAGGTTGTTTGCAATCCTAATCCTGTGCCCTTCTTGGAGATAGCATCAGGATCATAATTATTTGTAAGCAAGATAATCAAATGATCGTCATCGAGATGTGCGTTAAAATCTACATTAATAACCCCAAGACTCTCCGACACTGCATGTTTGATGATATTCTCGAACAATGGTTGTAAGATCATTACCGGAACTTTAACATCATTGCACTTTTCACAAATTTCGGTATTTAGAACAAGTTTATCACCAAAGCGTAACCTCTCGATGTTAAAATAGGTCATAGTGTAATGAATTTCTTCTGATAAGCTAATCATTGCATTATCTTTTTGCCTCAGACTATACCTAAAATATTCGGATAAATTAACCAGCATTTCGCGTGCTTGCTCTGGGTTTGTCATGATCAGAGCATTTACCGAGTTTAAACTATTGAAAAGAAAATGTGGATTTACGTAAGCTTTTAGTGCCTGAAGTTTTGTTTCGGTCACAAGTTTTTGAAGTTTTTCTTCCGATCGAGCTTTTTCGGCGTATTTGTAAAATAAAATTAATAATCGGTACACAAGAAGAAGAATTGTGTAAAGGAAAACTCCTGTAGTAAAAGCGTAAAAAGGATGAGTATGAAATAGAATATACCCCTCACTCAAACGGCTGATAAGATTCATCACAACAAAATTAAAGCCCATCCAAAGTGCAAGCACCAATATTCCTGCAAGAGTAAATACAATAGCAGTTTGAAAGACTGTTCTTTTGCTGATATGATAACGCGCCAAAAACCAAATTCCAAACCCTAAAGCGGCAAAAGATGTGTTTGTAATCACCGACTGAATTATCGCGCTTGGCACATCAGCATCGACAACAAAAATAAGCACGAAGGTCTGTGAGATAATCATCACAGCCCATACGATTGCATAAGTAAGTGCAAATTTGCGGTTATAAAAAGGGTTTCTCATTAATTAAATATGCCTTAGTTTGTAATTTCGCCACCACCAAAAACTGCTTCGGCTTTAATAACAAGTTTGCGAGTGCGGTCAACATTTTCGTAAGGGATATGACGACGCTCGTCGCTAAATCCGCCAAAAACACCCGAAGTTTCGAGGTTAACATCCCAGTCATCTGGAATGAATATTTTTACACCACCAAAAACACATTCTACTTTTAAAATATTTATTCCTTCTGCAAGTTTTGCTCCGCGTAGGTCGATTTCTCCACCGCCAAAGACAAAGCTAAGTTGTCCACCTTTAAAGTTTTCCGAATTTGATTCGAGGTTTATTCCCGAAAACACTCTGGAAACGTTCACATATTCGTCGCCATTCTTTTCGCCTTTGAATTCACCAAATCCCGAATATTTATCGGATTTTGAATCAATAACTTTTTTCGTAGGAAAAAATATTTTTCCGATAATTGCCAGACCTATAATTATAAGTACAGCAGGCCAAATCATGTTTGCCACTCCTGTTTTAAACTGATAAATTTCGTCGAGCAAGAATATTGTACCAATTGTAATCATGAGCATAGACCCAAACCAATTCTGACGAAACCCACCGCTTAAAATTAAAATCCCGAATGAAATTAGAAGCGATTGCCACGAGAAAATGTATTGGAACAAACCCTTATCAATTGTTCCGGTATTACCGAGTATCAATATGGTTCCTGCGGCTAAGAGAAAAAATCCAAACACAAAGCCTCTAACTTTGGAATTCGACCTCTTTCCGCATTTAAATTCTGATGAGTGATGATGATAATGTCTCATATTTTTATTTTTTACAGTTTTTTAATTCTTAATTCCGAAACAAAAATATGGTTTTTAGGAAAAATCAGAAACATGTTTTCGGTGAATGGAGAAAATTGAGGGGTAAACGGTCCTTCGGCTTCGCCTTTTTTTTGTAATCGGTAATCAGTGCGTCGGTGGTCGGTGGCAGACTGCTAAATTTAGCATTAATCTTCCTTAGTCTCAGCCTTAGCCTTTTTTGTAAGCGGTAAGCGGTGAGGCGGTAAGCGGTGGCAGACTGCTAAATTTAGCACTAATCCTCCTTAGCCTTAGCCTCAGCCTTAGCCTTTTTTGTAAGCGGTAAGCGGTGAGTCGGTAAGCGGTGGCAGACTGCTAAATTTAGCATTAATCTTCCTTAGCCTCAGCCTTAGCCTTTTTTGTAAGCGGTAAGCGGTGCGGCGGTGATCGGAGGCTGAAAGCGAAGCAGCAAGACCTGTCAGTGTCCAACGGACCTAACAGTGTCGCAATGCCAAATCTTTGCGACACTGTCAGATCTTTCAGATACTGTCAGGTCTTGCTGCTGGTGCCCAGAACAGGGATCGAACCTGCACATCCTTACGAATACTGGTCCCTGAAACCAGCGCGTCTACCAATTCCGCCATCTGGGCAACTATTTAAAGAACTATTTTCTAGCAAAATGGCGTAACTCCCGAAAATTAAAAATTTTCGTGGATTCTCGAAAAACTATAAAATCACAGATTTTTGGTTTTTCGGAACAATTCCGCCATCTGGGCAATGCGGATGCAAAAATATAAAATCAAATCATATAAACTTAGAATTGATTAAAATATTTTTGCAAGCTCTAAAATACCTGATTATCAAGTTTTTACAGTACCGAAACTCTTTTTACAACCTGCTTGTCTCCGTTTTTAACAACTATTAGATAAAGTCCGGGTTGAGAGATCGTGATTGAGTTTTCTGGTTTGGAAGTCTCGAATTCCAATATTACTTTTCCATCAGTAGAAATAATAGAGACATTAGCCAATCCATTATAATCAGATGAAAGTTCAATATTAATCAAACCATCGCTAGGGTTTGGAAATATTGAAACAAAATCATTATCATTTCTGAAAGGTATCACACCCAAATTTTCACCAAAACATGAAAATTCTTGTGTATTGAACCAGTTTTGTAATAATTCTGCCTTCTCACGAAGAAATGCTAGCGATTCCATATTACTACCTTCATAATCAATGGCAAATGGAAATGCATAATCAAAACAAATTTCTGACCCACTATTAATATTATAAGGACCGCTGCTCATCATTAATCTTGGATCATATTCTGCAGCAGCAGTATCATTATCAGTTAAAATCCAACCATCGCCTTCTTCAGGAATTCCAGAAAAAATAAAATTTGTAGGATA
>JAQVGK010000360.1 GCA_028696755.1 Bacteroidales bacterium
CCATACGCAACGCACATTGTAATGAGTTTTTACGTAGCCGAATGGGAGTTTTGACCAGTTTAAATCTTGCATAACAGTAAAAATTTAGTTCGTTCAAAAATAAGTTTTTCTGTTTAAAAAACCTAAGAAAAAAACTATGTTGTAGAATATCCTTAAATCAGCAAGCTATTTACTACTGCATGTCTGAACTACATGCCACCTGTGCCAATGCTCGAAGTTCCGCTCCTAAACGTACAAATGCTACGCTCACGGTGCTCACTTCTGCGCTTACCACATCTGTCATGTAGTTCAGCCCTTCGCTACGCAAATAGCTTGCTGATTTAAGGAATATGAAGAAGTGCCCTGTGATGATTTCATTTTGCAATACTTATGTAGGTCAAATTCATGAATTTGACCTACTGTATATTGCAAATTAAATTTTTCAATTTTCAGGTCAAAAACCTGATTTATTTCAACCTGATGCCCAGCATCAGGTTGATAGACACAAACACCGCTTGAGCGCTGATGGCGCTGCTTATTCTGCTTTCTGATTTCTGCTTTAGGTTCCTGAGTAACCATAGGATCTGGCCGGTGGGTGTCGAAGGACCGACTTCTGCTTTAGACGCGCCAGCCTTCTGTTTTCTGATTTCGGCCATCGGATCCTGAGCAGCCTTGAGCACAAGCCTGTGGGTGTCGAAGGACCGCCTTCTTGTTTCAGCCCTCAGTTTACCAACCCATAAAATCCCGAATTCTCCTATTAAATCCAGTATTATCGATATGCCCCGAGAACCATGCAGATTTGCAGCCAATGGCATAAACTGGAACCAAAGATGCAGTATGCGACCAAGTTGTAAATCCAACGCCAGCTTTATCCGACAGGATAGTTGCAAAAGTTATTGCCACTGGATTTTCGGAACCAAAATGATCAAGAATTTCTTCTGATGTGTACGAGCACGACCCAGTAAAATAATAATTAAATGCTTCCGTAATTTTTAGGGAGTCATTAGCCGTATAAATCGGAACTTGATTATAAAAGCTATTGCTTGCAAGTTCATAAATATCGGAAATATTGTAAACACTATGGGTTTGTTTGTATGTCTTAACTATGCTCGCAAACTCCACAACTGAGATTTTCTGGCGGGCAAGCATAGAAAAATCTGTATCGTACTCGTTGATTGCATTTCCAAGCGAGATCCCACCAGTTTCGTGATCAGCCGTAATAATTATCAATGTTTCGTCGGGATGAAGATTATAAAATGCCAACGCTTCTAAAATTGCAAGGTCGAAATCGTAAACCTCATGTACAATAGTTGCTGCATCATTGCCATGCGAAGCCCAATCGATTTTACCACCTTCGACCATTATAAAAAAACCATTTTTATTATCGAGATATTTTATTGCAGAGTTTACAATTTCGGCCAGAGAATTTCCGCCAGCCTCGTCTCTATCAATTGCATAAGGCATATCGCTGCTTGATTCGAGAACAGAGTTAACAAACATAACTCCTTTTAAAGATGTGTCAGCATTCTGAGCGACAATAAGATCTGATGTTACCAAATAACCTGATTGCTGAGCCTTAAGATATAAGTCTTCCTGAGAATCGTCCTGTCCCTTAGGGTACTTAAATCCGCCTCCTCCAAAAAACTCAAAATCAGATTCTGCAAGCTGAGAACCAATTTCGTAATAATTCGACCTTGATTCGTTTACAGCATAAAATGCAGCGGGAGTAGCATGATCAATAGATACAGTTGTGATTATACCCACTTTCATTCCATGTGCGTGAGCTATTTTTGCAATTGAACGTGGCATTGAATCCTGAGTAAACCAAGGATAATAAGAAATTACACCATAATCAGCCTTTTCTCCACAAGCGATAGCCGAACCTGCAGCTCCCGAATCGGTAATTGTATTGTTTCGGCAGTAGGTTGTGCAATCGGCAAAAGATGGAAAGCCAGTAAATGATAAACTTCCACCAACTGTCTGCAAATAATGAGTTGTTAGCGAAACATGATTCATGCCCATTCCATCACCAATAAACAAGAAAATGTACTTCGGCTTTTTTTGATCAGTACTGTGCACTGGAGCATAACTTTTGCAAGATGATAAAACAAAAATGAAAATAAAAAAAACTCCCAGAAGAAAAATATTACATCTTTTTGTCATTATGATAAATTTTAAAGTACAATTTTACGAATTTCTTTCTTATTTCTCGTTAAAGTGTAGTATTTTTGACCAATAATTTGAATTAAAACCGATATGCAGGGAAAATTGTTTTTGTATAATTCGTTAACGAGAAAAAAAGAGGAGTTTATACCTATTAATTATCCATTTGTGGGGATGTATGTTTGCGGTCCTACAGTTTATGGTGATGCTCATTTAGGACATGCTCGTCCAGCAGTGACTTTCGACTTACTTTTTAGATATTTCCGCCATTCGGGTTTTAAAGTCAGATACGTTCGTAACATTACCGATGTTGGCCATCTCGAAAACGATGCAGATGCCGGAGAAGACAAAATTGGTAAAAAAGCACGCTTAGAGCAGCTCGAGCCTATGGAAGTTGTTCAGCATTACACCGATCGCTATCACCGCGAGATGGACAAACTCAATGTTTTAAAACCATCAATTGAGCCACGTGCATCTGGTCATATTATCGAACAAATTCAATTAACTCAAAAAATATTAGATGCTGGCTATGCTTATGTTAGCAATGGATCGGTTTATTTCGATGTAGAAAAATACAATCAAAAATACAATTACGGTAAACTTTCGGGCAGAGTTCTAGACGATTTGTACAGCAATACACGAGATCTCGACGGTCAATCCGAAAAAAAGAACAGCTTCGACTTTGCTTTATGGAAAAAAGCCAGTCCCGAGCACATAATGCGCTGGCCTTCGCCTTGGAGCGACGGGTTCCCTGGTTGGCATGCAGAATGTTCGGCAATGGGACATAAATATCTTGGCGAAAGATTCGATATTCATGGTGGTGGAATGGATTTGCTTTTCCCACATCACGAATGCGAAATTGCTCAAAACACAATCGGCGTTGGCGAAAACTCAATTAATTATTGGGTTCACAACAATATGATTACAATTAACGGTCAAAAAATGGGCAAATCTCTAGGCAATTTTATTACGCTTGATGATTTGTTTAACGGAACAAATTCGGTTCTCGAGAAAGCCTATTCGCCAATGACTATCCGGTTTTTCATCCTTCAAGCACATTATCGAAGCACACTTGATTTCTCGAACGAAGCTTTGCAAGCAGCAGAAAAAGGTCTTGCTCGTTTAATGAAAGGAACAGAAACTCTGCAAAAACTAAAAGCTGGAAATCAAGGCAACTTCGATGCAGGAGAATTAAAAAGCAACTGCTATCAGGCAATGAATGACGATCTTAATTCACCTATTGTGATAGCTCATCTGTTCGATGCTCTTAAAACGATAAATTCTGTCGAAGCTGGCACCGAAAGCATCGACGAAAATAACCTCACAATACTGAAGGAAGTTTATAATACTTTTATGTTCGACATCCTTGGACTTAAAAACGAATCAGAGCAAACTGGCAACAACGAAATGCTTAAAGATGTTGTTGATATGGTATTAAATCTCAGAATGCAGGCAAAAGCCAACAAAGATTGGGCTACCTCCGACTTTATCCGTAACGAGTTAACAAAAATTGGCATTACGGTAAAGGATAAAAAGGATGGCTTTGAGTGGGAGGTTTAGGAAGTGCCTAAAGTACTTAGAGTGCCTAGAGTGCCTAAAGTTCAGAGTTCGGAGTTTAATAAAAAATTCTCTATTCCACTTGTCCGTTAGGCGATGCGCTGTGTGAGTCGAAGCGGCATTAACATCCATAGAGAATTTTGATAATCAATTTTGAATGACGAACGACCTTAGCTTAAGATTTTGTAAGCGGTTGTCGGCACATCGGGATGTTGGTGATTTGTCATGAATCTTGCATCATATATTTTGAATTCCGAACGAACTTATCACAACGTCTTTCCATAGAAAATCGATATCCACATTGAATATAATATATCTTCGTAACAGAATTTACGGATATTCCACCCATTAAAAATTTAACAGCCCCTTTAATTCCGCGCTGCCTTGGCGGCTGGTTTTGAGCGACTTACCGTTTTTCATAATCACCGAGTGAGTTTCTTTGTTGTAGGGTTTAATTTCCTGACTTCGACACTGGGACACCCTACAGAAATATATCATATTTTACATTTTAAACTTTCTTGCTTGATCAAGAAAGTTACAAAGAAATCAAGAAGAACCGATCCTTCAGCCCGCTCTTCAGGAACAAA
>JAQVGK010000361.1 GCA_028696755.1 Bacteroidales bacterium
GGTAATTGATGATAAAGAAGTAGTTCTTCTTCAATATTATATCATCGATCCAATTACAGTTGGTAAGACCGAATTTGCTGCTGAGTCAAACGAATAGTAAGGGAAGCAGAGAATTAAACAAATATTGTTCATAAAAAACTTAATAATTTGTCAAATTCTTTGTTTAGCTACTGAATAGATTGTGTATTTTTATGCTCATAATTTAAATTAAATATTTATGGATTTTGTAGTATCAAGTTCGCATCTTTTAGGACATTTACAATTGGTAAGTAAGGTTGTTGGCACAAAAAACGCACTACCTATTCTGGATAATCTGCTTTTTGACATCAGGGATGGTAAACTAACTGTAACTGCCAGCGATCTGGAAACAACGCTGCAAACAACTATTGATTTAGACTCAAATAATGGTAGTGGAGTAATTGCTGTTGATACAAAAAAGATAATGGAAGTGTTGAAAGAGTTCTCTGAACAACCACTAACATTTAATATCGACCCCGACGATCTTAAAATCGAAATCGTTTCTTCAAACGGTAAGTTTACAATGGTAGGTCAAAATGGTGAAGATTTTCCAGCTATCCCTACAATAAAAGCAGATAAAGTTACAAGAGTTGAAATAATTCCAGACATTCTTTATAGTGGTATCACTTCTTCTATTTTTGCTACAGGCGAAGACGAATTACGACCAGTGATGAATGGAATATTCATCGAATTGCAAACAAGCGGAATTAATTTTGTGGCTACCGATGCTCATAAATTAGTTAAGTACCGCAGAAAAGAAGTTAAGGTTGACGAAGATGCATCTTTTATCCTTCCCAAAAAACCAGCTGCAATTCTTAAGGGAGTTTTACCTAAAGCATTCTCCGAAGTTACTTTGGAATTCGACGACAAAAATGCAATGTTTATTTTCAATAACTTTAAACTTATTTGCCGCTTAGTCGAAGGAGTTTATCCAAATTATTCTACCGTAATTCCAAAAGACAATCCAAACAAACTAGCTGTTGATAGAGTAGAATTTATATCTTCACTTAAACGTGTAGCTATCTTCTCTAATCAGGCAAGCAACTTGGTAGGATTGGCAATATCCGGAAATCAATTGCGTATTTCTGCTCAGGATATCGATTATGCTATTGCTGGACAGGAAACTATCAATTGTCAGTACGATGGCGACGAAATGGAAATTGGATTCAAATCAAATTTCCTTATCGAAATTCTTAACAATATCGGCACAACAGAAGTAACCCTCGAATTATCAGACCCAACTCGTGCAGGAATTGTTGTTCCAAAAGATAACGACAACGATAGCGAAGAAGTTCTTATGCTTCTTATGCCGATGATGATAAATAACTAATTCTTATTCAAAAATATTGCAGGGGCTTCAGCCCCTTTTTCTTTATAATATGAAACTAAGCAAACCAATAGTATTTTTCGATCTCGAAACTACAGGAATAAACACTGCTACCGATCGCATTGTGGAAATTTCTCTATTGAAGATTTTTCCTAATGGAACTGAGCAAACTAAAACAATCAGAGTTAACCCCGAAATGCCTATTCCGCCAAAAGCTACAGAAGTTCACGGTATTAGCGACGATGATGTTAAAGATTGCCCTACATTTAAAATGATTGCAAAAGAACTGGTTTCTATGCTAAGTGATGCTGATATTGGTGGATATAATTCTAATAAATTCGACATCCCACTGCTTGCCGAAGAATTTTTAAGGGCAGAAACAGACTTCGATCTTAAAAAACGTAATTTCGTTGATGCAATGGTTATCTTTATGAAAAAAGAACCTCGCAATCTTGAAGCTGCTTACAAGTTCTATTGTAATAAAGAATTAAAAGATGCTCATTCGGCTTTTGCCGACACAAAGGCAACATACGAAGTGTTTATGGCCCAACTCGAAAAATATCCCGACATTGGCGAAAATATTGAGCAAATCTCTACTTTTTCGTCACATAATGTAAATGCTGATTTTGCTGGCCGACTAGTTTACGATGAAAATAATACAATCATTGTGAACTTTGGTAAGTATAAAGGTATGTCGCTCGAATCGGTGTTTAAGAAAGATCCTTCATATTACGACTGGGTGCAGCGCGGGGATTTCCCACTTTATACTAAAAAAGTCTTTACCGAAGAATACATTAGGTATAAGATGAAGCTGAAATAAATTTCTTACACTTCTTCATATTTTGCTATCCAGATTATTTCGATAGTTTGTTTTTTTCTTTAACATGCTTGTTTAGGTGTTGTAATTTGTTATGAAGTATAATCGTTACGAAATGATTTGTTTTGTTGTGTAAATCACTTAAAATTAGTAATTTATGCATTGTTGTGTTGGGTAAATATAATTTATTGATTCTAACTAAAATAATTACTTCAATATTAAAATATTCATTGTAATTAAGTTACATTTGCAATTAATTTGTTAACCTAAGTGATTTACATTTATAATAATAATAAGAATGAAAACCAAATACCAAGACTTAATTGAGCAGTCATTCGAATTCCCAACCGAAGAGTTTGAGGTCGAAGAAGGTGAATTGTATTACTATGGAATTCCTTTAATGGACCTTGTTAAACAATATGGAACTCCAATGAAGTTTACGTATCTTCCAAAAATATCGGAGAATATTAAGAAGGCTAGAGTTTGGTTCAATGTAGCTATTACCAAGGCAAACTACAATGGTAAGTATATACAATGCTACTGTACAAAAAGCTCTCATTTTTCTTTTGTTTTAGAAGAAGCATTGAAAAACGATATTCATATTGAAACAAGTTCTAGTTTTGATATTGATATTGTACGTGCGCTTAAAGAAGCAGGTCAGATAGATGAGAGTAGATATATTGTATGTAACGGATTTAAAATGCCAGCTTACATCGAAAACATTGCCAGATTAATGAACGAAGGTTTCCACTCAGTGATTCCAGTTCTCGATAATTATGGTGAACTAGATCAGTTACTTGAGCAAGTCGAAGGCGATTTTAATGTCGGAATTCGTATCGCATCGGAAGAAGAACCGAAGTTTGAGTTCTATACTTCTCGTCTTGGATTGGGATATAAGAACATTGTACAGTATTATCACGACTTTATTCAGGATAATCCAAGAGTAAAATTAAAGATGCTTCACTTCTTTATTAATACCGGAATAAAAGATACTGCGTATTATTGGAACGAGTTGAATAAGTGTTTAAGTGTGTATTGTGAGTTGAAAAAAGTATGTCCAGATTTAACTGCTCTTAATATTGGAGGTGGTTTCCCAATAAAGAACAGCCTTACTTTCGATTACGAGTACGAATACATGGCCGAAGAGATTGTAAATCAAATTAAACTGGCTTGCGACTCTCACAAAGTTCCAGAGCCGGATATTTTTACCGAATTTGGATCATTTACAGTAGGAGAGAGTGGCGGAGCAATTTATTCGGTTGTTTACCAAAAACAGCAGAATGATAGAGAAAAGTGGAATATGATTGATTCGTCTTTTATCACCACATTGCCCGATTCATGGTCGATAAACAAACGTTTTATTATGTTACCTGTGAATAAATGGGAATCGCAATACGAAAGAGTTTTCCTTGGTGGCCTCACCTGTGATAGTGATGATTATTACAATTCGGAGCAGCATATAAATGCGATTTATCTGCCCGAGTACGATCCAGAAGAACCACTTTATATCGGATTTTTTAATACAGGGGCATATCAGGAAGCAATTGGCGGTTTTGGTGGAATTCAGCACTGTCTTATCCCATCGCCAAAACATGTTTTGATTAGCAAGGATGAAGATGGAAAAATCACAACCAGACTTTATTCGAAAGAACAATCATATAAGTCAATGCTAAAGACTTTAGGTTATACTTATTGAGAAACAAAATCTAAAACAAGTTTCGCAGCAAGACCTGTCAGTGTCGTAAGACCTGACAGTGTCGCCACGCAAACTTGTTTTAGAATTTAGGCAAAACAAATCCTAAATCCTAAATCCCAAGCAAATTCCAAATCACAAACTTAGCAGTAATAATTGTGATTTGTAATTCAATGTCGTTTAGTTAAGAAATTTCTGGTATATGTCCGCTGGACAAAAAGTGCTGCTTGATTAAGCTTTTTACTGACGTTTATGTCCGCTGGACAAAAACGATTTTTAGTTAGTTAACTTTAACAGAAAAACGTAGGAAAATATAGCCCGTTAGGGCTTCAACGTCGGTAAAAATCAATCAACAGCTAAAATCACTACTTTGTCCAGAGGACATTAACATTTTTCGATGGATTAATTTTACCAGTAAATTTCAGTAAA
>JAQVGK010000362.1 GCA_028696755.1 Bacteroidales bacterium
CAACAGCACCTGGATCGAGTCGCTGAGCCGATTCCCGAACGACAGACTTATAGTCGCAAAGTAATGAAATCAGCTCAACCTCCAAATCTACTAAATTGGTTTCTTCGTTGGCTTTACTTAAATACTGAATTTTCATTTTTTCGGCATTCCTCAATACCGAGCAAATTCTGGCATGTGTGTATTGAATAAATGGTCCGGTATTTCCGTTAAAATCTATTGATTCGTTTGGATTAAAGGTCATTTGTTTCTTTGGATCTACCTTAATGATGTAGTATTTTAGTGCTCCTAGAGCAATCATTTTAATGATTTTGTTTTTCTCATCTTCTGGTAAATCATGAATTTTGCCGTTTTCTTCAGCTAATGCCGAAGCAGTATTTATCATTTCGTCAAGTAAGTCATCTGCATCAACAACAGTGCCTTCGCGCGATTTCATTTTACCTTCGGGCAGTTCCACCATTCCATACGATAAATGCTCAATTGCCTTTGAATAGGATGGGTTAATTTTTTCAATAATTTTTTTCAAAACCTTGAAATGATAATCTTGTTCGTTGCCAACAACATAAATGATTTTTGCAGGATTAAATTCCTCGAAGCGTTGCATTGCTGTGCCTATGTCCTGAGTCATGTAAACCGTTGTACCATCGCTTCTTAGCAGAATTTTTCTGTCAAGACCTTCGTTTGTTAAATCAATCCATACAGAATTATCATCATCTTGAACAAAAATTCCTTGATCAAGTCCTTTTTTTACAATGTCTTTACCTAAAAGATAAGTTTGTGATTCATAATAAAGTTTGTCGAAGCTAATTCCCAGGTTCTTGTAAGTTTGATCAAAACCAGCATACACCCACGAATTCATCATGTTCCAGATCTTTAGAATTTCTGAATCGCCTTGTTCCCATTTTATGAGAATTTCGCGTGCCTCGAGCATAATTGGAGCATTCGCTGCGGCATCATCATCGGTTTGACCAGCATCTTTAAGTTCAGCAATTTGAGCTTTATATTCTTTGTCGAATCTTACATAATAATCTCCAACAAGTTTGTCCCCTTTTTTACCAGTGGTTTCAGGAGTTTCATTGTTTCCCCATTTCATCCAAGCTAGCATAGATTTGCAGATATGGATTCCACGGTCGTTAATTAAGTTAACCTTGATTACGTTGTTGCCTGCAGCAGCAAGAATTCGTGAAACAGAATCTCCTAAAAGATTATTGCGAATATGACCAAGGTGAAGTGGCTTATTGGTATTTGGAGAAGAAAACTCAATCATTAATGGTTGGGCATCAGTTTTTTCAATTTCACCGCTCGAAAGATGTAGCTGATTTAATCTTGCAATCCAGTATTCGGCAGTCATACGAATGTTTAGAAAACCTTGAATTACATTGTATGAAGCAATATCCTCGTTTCGTTGTTTGATAAAAACACCAAGTTCCTTTGCTGTATCTGCTGGACTTTTTTTACTTAGCTTGACAAAAGGGAAAACCACAACAGTAAAATCGCCTTCAATTCCTTCTTTTGTCTTCTCTACTGGCACGCTAATTTCCGTTGTATTGACAGAATAAAGGGTATTAAGTGCCTCTTTAATATATTTAATAATATTTTTCTCCATAAACCAATCTTAAATGCAAAAATACAATCAACAATCTAATAAAAAGCTATTATTTATCATTTTGTTGATAAAATTTGCAATACGCTGATATTCCGCAAGTTGCACATTTTGGATTGCGTGCTGTACAAACATATCTTCCATGAAGTATAAGCCAATGATGCGCATCGGGAATGTCTTTGGCTGGAATATGTTTTACTAATTGCTTTTCGGTTTGTAAAACTGTTTTTGCATTTGATGATAAACCAATTCGTGCCGAAACTCTAAAGACATGTGTGTCAACAGGCATTTTAGGTTGTCGAAATAATACAGCTGCTATTACATGTGCTGTCTTTCGTCCAACTCCTGGAAGTTTTTGCAGTTCTTCAACATCATCTGGAATTTCGCCATTGAACTTTCCAGAAATGATTTTTGCTGTATCGGCAATATGCTTTGCTTTATTATTTGGATAGGTGCACGACTTTATATATTCAAAAATTACTTCGGCACTGGCATTTTTCATGGTATGAGCATCAGGATAATCAGCAAATAGGGCAGGAGTGATGATGTTTACTCTTTTATCGGTGCATTGTGCCGATAAAATTACTGCAACCAACAACTGAAAGCCTGTGTTATAATCTAACTCAGTTTCGGCAAGCTTCATGTTTTGCCTGAAATAATCAAGTACAAGCTTGTATCTTTCTTTGGTTGTCATTATATAATCTATATCCGTTTTATATTCTCTGCAGATAAATGCTTCGCAGTTAGACCTGTCAGTATCCGCAGGATCTGACAGTGTCGCTGCGCCAGCATTTATTCTGGAAGCTTGACTTTCTAACAGTGTCGCTGCTACAGCATTTATTCTTGGTAGCTTGACGATCTGACAGTGTCGCTGCGCCAGCATTTATTCTGGAAGCTTGACTTTCTAACAGTGTCGCTACTCAAGCACTCAACACACGGTGGCTGAGGGTTTTGCTGTTGTGCAAGTTTTTATGTGGCAAAATGTTTAAGCAAGCACAATTTGAAATAAAAAGTAGAAACAGCAAAATGTCTCGAAGCCACCGCTCCCAACATTCTACTTATTCTCCGACAAAAATCTCTCAGCATCAATAGCAGCTTTGCAGCCCGAGCCAGCAGCAGTGATTGCTTGTCTGTAAATGTGATCCATAACATCTCCGCAAGCAAAAACTCCAGGAATATTTGTTTTGGAGGAACCTTCAATAGTTTTTATGTAGCCCTGTTCATCGGTGTCTATAAAATCTTTAAATAAACCCGATGCTGGAGTATGCCCAATTGCAACAAAGAAACCGTGAATGTCAATTACTTTTTCTTCGTTAGTTTTATTATTAACTAATCTTGCACCAACAACTCCGGCTTTGTCGCCTAATATTTCGACAGTATTGTGATTCCAAAGAATTTCTATTTTTGGATTTGATTTAACTCTTTCTTGCATTGCTTTTGATGCACGAAGTTCGTCGCGACGGACAATGAGATAGACTTTGTTACAGATACCAGCTAGATAAGAAGCTTCCTCAGCAGCTGTATCTCCGCCACCTACAACAGCAACGTCTCTATTTCTGTAAAAGAATCCATCGCAAGTTGCACAAGCAGATACACCTAATCCTTTATATTTTTCTTCTGATTCCAGACCTAAATAATTTGCTGTTGCGCCAGTAGCGATGATAATTGTTTCAGCTTCAATTTCGTGTACATTATCGGCAATAACTTTAAATGGGCGTTGCGACAAATCAACTTTTGTTATGTACCCAAACCTTACATCTGTTCCAAATCGCTGTGCTTGAGCTTTTAGTTGATCCATCATAACTGGACCAGAAATTCCTTCGGGATAGCCTGGGAAATTATCTATTTCTGTTGTTGTTGTTAGTTGTCCGCCAGGTTGTAGTCCTTCGTAAACCACTGGGTTTAAATTAGCGCGTGATGCATAAATAGCAGCTGTATAGCCTGCCGGGCCTGAGCCAATAATCAAACACTTAATCTTTTCACTCATCGTAAATCAAATTTTAATTTAATATTTAAGTTTATTATTTACTGTTGGATATTTACCGTAATGTTTTGGTAAACCTGAATGCATGAGCCGTTTACTTTGTTACAAGCCTGGCCATCAATTATAATGCTTACTGACATAATGTCAGTTTTTGGAACGTAATTGCATTTAAATTGAGCTTGGTGCATATAGCTGCTTACATTCATTTCAAATATTTCATCATACATAACAGTTGGTTCTGTAATTTCGGAAAATGTTACCGAACTAACAACTGTCTCCTGATTTTCTATGCTTAACAGCAATGGTAGTGGGCCTCCATCACCAATATTCATCCCATAAATGTACCAGTCGGGATGTATGTCAGCAGTTATAGTTATATTGTATGAGCCATCTTCGGATCTGGATTGTGTTACACTCCAGTTTACAGGTTCTTCCTGAGCTAATGCTGTTAAACTTAATAAAACAGCTACTGTTAATATGCTAAATATTTTCATTCCGAAATATTTTTTGTTTAATGACGGTAAAGATAGCAAATAGTTTGCCCGAAATTTAACAAAAATTGATGATTCTAAATCAGTATCAACCGACAAAAAATAAAATTTAGTTCAATATAAATTGTAACTATCAGATATTCAGACGCTTACGGTATTTGTTTTATGATTTTTAAAAACCTACCCCTTGTCAAAACAGGGACAGC
>JAQVGK010000363.1 GCA_028696755.1 Bacteroidales bacterium
ATCAAACAGTAATTCGCCTTTACGAAGGATACCTACAATTGGATTTTTACCAAGCATGAGAGAACGATAAAGTTTTTCGGCAAATTCTGCATTTAGTTTTTTGTTGTCTTTTTCGGGAAGGATTTTCACAGCATAGCTTTTAATGAAATTTTCGGGACTGCTGCCACCTCCAATCATTGCATCATTGTTAATTATTTCCGATTTGATTCCTTTATTGTTTAATAATTTGCATAGTTTAAGTGCTTTATCCTTGATTTGATTTTCAGTTAATGATAAGCTGAGAACGATATAGTTTTCTTTTTTTAATTCTTCTTCGTTTAAATATTGGCGGCAAGTAGATTCCAAAATGGCAATTGTAGTTTTACATACTCTGAGAGCTCGCAACAACTGATTTTTCTTCAATTTTGCAATATATTCCTTCTTTCCAGCAATAATACCTGCTTGAGGACCGCCTAAAAGTTTATCCCCGCTAAAACAAACTAGTCCAGCACCCGCTTCAATTGCAGATTTTACATCACTTTGCTGCTTTAATACTTCGAATTTAGATTTGCTTAACAAGCCTGAGCCGTTGTCGTAAATTACAGGGATGTTGTACTTATTGCCAAGCTCCACAAGTTCTGAAAGCTCTGCGTGTTCTGTAAATCCTTTGATAACAAAATTTGATTGATGCGCCTTAAAAATTACACCGGTTTTTTCAGTAATAGCATTTTGATAATCAGCAATTCTGGTTTTATTTGTTGTTCCAACTTCAATCATTTTACTTCCCGATGCTTTCATAACTTCTGGAATTCTGAATGATCCTCCAATTTCAACAAGTTCGCCTCGTGATACAACAACTTCTTTACGATTTGCAAAAGTATTAAGGCATAATAAAACAGCTGCTGCAGCATTATTTACTACAAGAATATCTTCGGCAGCAGTAAGAAAACACAAAATGTCTTTAAGATGAACGCTTCTATGTCCACGTGTTGCAGCATCAAGATCAAATTCAAGATTGCTATAACCAGAAAGAATCGAAAACGCTTCGTTTAAAGCTTTTTTGCTAATTGGACTTCTACCCAGATTAGTATTGATTATTACTCCGGTAGCATTAATTACTTTTTTTAGCGATGGCTTGGCAATTGTTTTTACCGATTCGCAAATCTCTACAATTATTTCTGATTCTTTAGGTGGATTATTCCCAGCTTTAATCAAATTGCGTTGTGATTCTAAGGTTTTGCGAATGGCAAAAAGTACAGTTTCGCGTCCGTAAACGGCGATTTGCTCCTTTATGGCAGAATTGCCCAGAAGCTTGTCAACAGCAGGAAGGCTCTTGTATGCCTCCAACGATGTACTCATATGTGAAAGTAGTTAGTCATATTCTTAAATTGAGGACTAAGATAATGCAAAATTCTAAAAATTTGAATATGGAGCAAAAAAAAACCTCAACTTTCGCTGAGGCTGTGGTACCACCTAGGGTCGAACTAGGGACACCAGGATTTTCAGTCCTGTGCTCTACCAACTGAGCTATGGTACCAGTTTGGGACTGCAAAAGTAAATCAAATTTTCAATTTTGCAAATTAAAATAAAAAAAAATTGCAAAATATTTTAGTAAATTGTTCTAATTGGTTGATTTTCAGCAAATTGGGAATTGATAAATCTTACCAAAAACCTTTCTGCCACTATTTTAAATGAAGATTTCTGTTTACAGTGTAAAACATTATTTGATATCGTTTAGGATTTAGATATTAGATATTAGATATTAGTGCTTGAAATCCTAAATCCCAAATAAATGTCGTTTAGTTAAGGCTCTCACTTTTGGTTTTACTGGTTTTACTGTTATGAAAAAATCCATAACTTAAATTGTTAATGTCCTCTGGACAAAGTCGTGATTTTAGTAGTTTATTAGTTTTACTGACGTTAAAGCCCTCTGGGCTAGTTTTTACAAGAGTTTTTCATGACATTTTTTAATAAAATCGTTTTTGTCCAGCGGACATAAACGTCAGTAAATGCTTAACGAAGAAGAACTTTTTGTCCAGCGGACATATACCTAAAATTGCTTATCTAAACGACATTGAATCCCAAATCCCAAATCCTAAGCAAGCACTAAAACAAAAATCCAAGATCCAGATAACTGCAATATAGCACAACCCGTTTTGAAATTTAGATTTTAAAAATTTGACATTGTTTAGGATTTATATATTAGATTTTTGTGCTTAAAATCAAGAGCTCCAAATAATTATGGTAGAACCTAAAAAACTATCTCTTCTTTCGTTTGTTAATCTTATCTTTGCCGAAAATTTATCGAGTTGTATTACACGGGATTATTAAATAATGGGATCAGGATTATTCACAAATATGTGGAGTCGGATGTTGCACATTGCGGAATCATTATAAATACTGGAACTCGCGACGAGGATAAAAATCAGCATGGTATTGCACATTTAACCGAACACATGTTGTTTAAAGGGACAAAAAGGCGTAAAGCTTATCATGTTCTTAGTAGGATGGAGGATGTTGGTGGAGAAACCGATGCCTGGACAACTAAGGAAGAAACTGCAATTTCGGCAAGTTTTTTATGCGAATTTTACGAACGTGCTATCGACCTCATTAATGATGTGGTTTTTCATTCGGTTTTTCCACCAAAGGAAATTGAAAAGGAGCGCGAAGTAATTATCGACGAGATTAATTCATACAAAGATTCGCCAGCCGAGAGCATTTTTGATGATTTTGAAGAATTGCTTTATCCAAACCATTCTTTAGGACGCAATATTCTTGGAACTAAAAAATTGCTAGAAAAATATACAGATGCCGATATAAAACGTTTTACTTCTGAAAAGTATAATACCGATCAGATGGTGTTTTGCTCTATCGGTAAAATTAAGTTTGAGAAGTTAATGAAGTATTGTGAGAAATACTTTGGATCGAATGCTGAGAATAAACGTTTGTATGTAAGGTCTGCATTTACCGAGAATGTGGTTTTTAATAAATCTGTTCGAAAAAATACCCATCAGGCACATTGTATAACCGGAACTTATGCGTATCCTTTTAATGATTCTAAGCGATTGCCTATGTTTTTATTGGCGAATATGCTTGCTGGTCCGGGTATGAATTCACGTTTAACAATGTTACTTCGTGAGAAAAAGGGGATTTCTTACAATATAGAAGCAAACTATTCGCCTTACGAAGATACCGGAAGTTTTAATGTCTATTTTGGATCCGATAAAGAAAATGTAGAGCCAGCATTGAATATTATTTTTAAGGAACTAGAATCTTTAAAAGCCCAAAAACTTGGACCGGTACAACTCTCTAAAATTAAAAAGCAACTTATGGGGCAGATAGCAATTGGCAGCGAGATTCACTCCAATATGTTGCTTTCGATGGGAAAAACTTATCTCATTTATAATCAGGTTGAGACATTAAAGGAAACTATCAGGGAGATTGAGTCTGTTACAGCACAGCAGATGATAGATGTTGCCAACGAAATATTTAACAGAGATAAATTTTCAACTTTAATTTATTATTAGAAATGTCTGAGATTCAAAAAATTGCCGATGAATATGTTGAGAATTATTGCTCTGCAGAAGATAAAATATTATTTGATTTAACCCGCGAAACTGCATTGACGCAATTGCATCACAGAATGTTATCAGGACGTTATCAGGGTAATTTACTTGCTATGCTTGTAAAGATTAGTGGAGCTGCAAAAATTTTAGAAATTGGAACTTATGCTGGATATTCGGCAATTTGCATGGCCAGAGCATTACCCCAAAACGGAAAGCTATTTACCATCGAAATAAACGACGAAATTGGCTGGCTATCTCAAAAATACTTTGAAAGAGCTGGCTTACAATCAAAAATAGATGCATTAACCGGTGATGCTATCGAAATAATTCCGAGCTTAAATCAAGAATTCGATCTCGTTTTTATTGATGGCGATAAACGCGAATACTCAACTTATTACGATCTTGTTTTTCCACTGCTTAAAACAGGAGGACTAATCATTGCCGATAATGTTTTGTGGGATAATAAAATCTTTGGAGAAGTCGAACCCAACGACCTTATGACCAAAGGCATTATCGAATTTAATTCAAAAATAGAAAACGATCCACGCGTTGAACGAATCATTTTACCAGTAAGGGACGGATTGATGTTGGTGAGGAAGAGGTAAGGGAAATTTAAGCGGTCCTTCGACACCCGCGGGCTATCGCTCTGGGCTGCTCAGGAGCCGTGGTCGGTCCCGAGCCAAAGACTCGTGGATCCTCGTTAAAAGAAGAAATTGCTTTGCACTTTTTCTTT
>JAQVGK010000364.1 GCA_028696755.1 Bacteroidales bacterium
TTTCATCTCTTGGTACCCGTCCGTATTGTTTATCATTGTAGATTCTAAGGACGTATTTCTTGTTTTTAATTTTTATAATTATATTTATGTTTTCATAACCAGCATCAACCGGATTAAATGTGAAATCAAAATCACCCGAAAAATAGCTCTCTAAAATTACTCGTAACTTTTCTTTTGTTACAAGATGCCCATATTTGTCTTTAAACCTTTGCATAGATAAAGCTTATCACAAAATATACTTAGCCAATTAATTAATTATGCTATTGAAATAATAATATTTAGCTTTAAAATATATTCATAGATAAAGCAAAGAAAATCAAAGTTGCAATTGTCGGAATAGGAAATTGTGCAAGTTCACTTGTTCAAGGCATTTCTTTTTATTCGAAAAAAAATAATACAACTACAGGATTAATACATCCCAATTTCGCTGGTTATCTTGTTTCTGATATTGAAGTAGTAGCAGCTTTTGATATAGATAAGAGAAAAGTGGGTAAAGATCTCGCAGAAGCAATATTTCAAAAACCAAATTGCACTAAAAAGTTTCAGGAAATCAAATCGTTAAATATCAATGTATTAAAAGGACATCCCTTAGATGGTGTGGCACCACACATGCAAGAATATTTTGTTATTGATGAAAAACAAAAACCTGTTGATATCGGAGCAGAACTACAGAGAAGCGATGCAGAAATACTTATCTCTTATCTCCCGGTAGGTAGCGCCGAAGCATCAAGGTTTTATGCCGACGAGGCAATTAGGGCCGGTGTGGGTTTTATAAATGCCATCCCTGAATTTATTTGCTCTAAGCCAGAGTGGATTGCTAAGTTTGAAGAAAAGGGGATTCCGTGCGCTGGTGACGATATTAAATCACAATTTGGAGCAACGTTATTGCACAGAATTTTAACAAGATTTATTGAAGACCGTGGACATACGATTGATAATACTTATCAATTAAATATCGGTGGCAATACAGATTTTCTGAATATGAAGGATGAGAACAGATTAGCATCAAAAAGATTATCGAAAACTAATGCCGTTACTTCAATACTAGAAAATAAAGAATTTGGTGTTCGAATCGGACCGAGTGACTTCATACCCCACCTCAACGACAATAAAATTTGTTATATAAATGTCAAGGGTAAACAGTTTGGGGGTGTACCCTTTGATTTAGATGTTAAACTAAGCGTTGAAGATAGCCCAAATAGCGCTGGAGTTATGATCGACGTGATAAGGGCAATGAGAGTCGCTCGCGATCGTGGGATCTCGGGAAATTTAGAAGCCATAAGCGCATATTATTTCAAATCGCCCAGAATTCAATATAGAGACGATGTTGCGAGAACAATGGTAGAAGATTTCATTAATCTTGGGTAGTTATATGATATATGTTCACCAAAAAAAAATGATAGAGCCCGAGTATGAATTTGTGGAACGCAAAGGTCTTGGGCACCCGGACACTCTCGCTGATGCACTCGCAGAGCATTTGTCTGTTAACTATTCGAATTATACTCTAAGAAAATTTGGTGCAGTGCTACATCACAACTTCGACAAGGTTGGATTACTTGGCGGTGCCTCGTTTGTAAAATTTGGTGAGGGACACCTCACAAAACCCATAAGAGTATTGCTTAACGGACGCGCTTCAACTAAATTCGGAGATATAAACATTCCAGTTGAAGCCCTATTGGAAGCATGGACAAGAGAATTTCTTTTAAGCAGATTCAAAGGCTTAATCAGCAAAAATGATTTAGATATCCACTACAACTTAAGCACCCAAAGCAGCCCCGGCAAAACAGAAGAATTTAAGTCAACGAATACTCCGCGTAAATTTTGGTTTGAGCCAAGGGATTTTGACGATCTTCCGGAAATAAAGAAGCTATTTGCTAACGACACTTCCCTGGGCGTAGGATATGCGCCATTTTCCAAATTAGAAAGATTAGTTATCGACATTGAACAGAAATTAAACTCTGAAAGTTTAAAGAAAAATTGTCCATGGATGGGGTCCGACATTAAAATAATGGGAACGAGACAAAGTCAACGATTTAGTATTACCTTATGTATTCCACAAATAGCTAAATACGTGCAAACAATTGATGATTATAAAAATAATTTGGAACAAGCCGAGAAAATTATTTATAAGATTTCTAGAAATCTCGGAATTAATGACCTTGAATTATCTTACAATACTCGCGATAACTTAAAAACCAAAGAGCTTTACCTCACGGCCATCGGATCTTCAATCGAAAGTGGCGACGAGGGTTTGGTGGGTAGAGGAAATAGAATAAACGGTGTGATTTCGCCGACAAGGCTAATGAGTATGGAGGGTGCTTGTGGTAAAAATCCGGTTTATCACATAGGAAAAATTTACTATGTTGCTGCAAACGAGATAAGCAAAAAAATATATAAAAAGTTTGGTGTTGAAAACGAAGTTTCTCTGGTCAGCCAAAGCGGCAGAGACCTACTTGATCCTTGGAAGACATTTGTTACTTTATTTAATTCAGATGTGAATAAAAAACAGGTTAAAATATTTGTAGAAGAGGAGATAAAAAAAATCCCAAAGATAACTAGAGACTTATTAAAAAATAAACTAAAACTCTTTTAATATCATGGAAAAAACACCAAATACCGAGAGGGAAACAACAACATTAGAGCATCTAACCTATAACACTGGTTTAATAATGCAAGACGATGGGAAATATTTGTTATCCGAAAGCGCCTACCTAAACGTTGCCCAAGAAGAAAGTTTATTAGAGGATAGAACTGTACATAATCCCGACCGAGTGATTAGGCCCGAGGGAGATACAACTATTTTCACTACGGCAGGGATCCAGCATCTTGAGACCCTTGAACGTGATAACGCTGACTTAAAAGGTGAAAATTTTATAATTAGACAACCAGTTATACGTAGCCAGTTTATGGACAAGATTCGAGAGGGCTATTCGACAGCCTTTATAGATGAGGCCCATATTCAGATTGGAGCATCTGGTGAGATTTTTTCTCAGATGTGTAAACAAATGATAGAGACTTCACTTTCCCATGATGCCAATTTAGAGAAATTTTTTGTAACGATTAATATGCAAGATGATCGCTGGGGTCCTAAGAAATTTACTAAATTAGTTGTCACATTATATTACAACGGGGAAGAGGTATCGGAGGGTGTATTTATAGAAAAATTTCCCAAAATTAATGGACAAATTATCTCGGTTGCCGAGACAACCCATAGCGAAGAAAGGTTCGACTGGCTTCATAGAAAGAACAAGGACCAGCCATATTTTATTGGCTTTGAAGAATTTTTTCATAATCATGATAGAGATAATGTAGCCAGAATTGTAGACCCGATCAGAACAGCAACCCTAATGATTATGCAAGGTGTAGTCCCCTCCCACAAAGATCCTGGTTTTAGATTGAGACAGTTAATCAAAAGGTTCGCTGAAAGGAATGCCGAGACTTCTTTCCCAGAGAACAAGCTCCTTGATTTATCATATGATTTTTGGTCGAATAATAATGTTGATAGTGTGGTTAGTAAGGATACGGCACGTGACTTACTGAGGAAAGAATTGATGCGTGGTCACAATTTAAAAATCGCCGAATATGTAGAGAGAAGCACTGGTAAACAAATTAGAGTCGATGTAAACCTAGACACAGATGAATATTTAAAAAGAATACATACCTCACCTCATAAGGATGTTGTTGAAGCAGTAAAAAGGATGGAAAATATAAGATATGAGTAAACTTTTTTTAAGCGGTGGTGGTGACATTAAGGCTTCTTACTCCTTTGATAATATATTTTTTAATTTATTACCAAAAAACGCAAAAATTCTTTATATTCCGATCGCCATGGCAGATACCATGGCCAAAACAGAGGCCGCCCTCGATTGGTTTTCTAAATTGGTTTCGAGCCATTCAAGCGAAGAAAAGTGTTTTGATTTTACTTTGTGGAATGCCGAGAGTCCCTTGCCTGATTTACGTAAATTCGATGCTGTATATGTTGGTGGCGGAAATACATACAAACTTCTAATGGTGCTTGAGCAGGTAAAAATGCTTCAAGCCCTCATGGAATATATTGGGAGTGGCGGTATATATTATGGCGGAAGTGCAGGCGCAGTTATCGCCGGAAATAGTCTGCGTACAGTAGAGGAAGAAAATTTGCATAACTACTCAGGATGCAGTGGCATGGACCTGATAGACAATCTTTCAATTTTTCCTCATTTTATAGATAGTGAAGAGCAAAAAAACAGAATTAAGAATATTTGCGATTTATATGGTTTAAAAATAGTAGCACT
>JAQVGK010000365.1 GCA_028696755.1 Bacteroidales bacterium
GAAGTTATTGTAGAAGCTTTTGCAGAATGGGGGGTAACTTTCATTAATAAACTTAATGGGATGTTCTCTATCTGCATATACGATAAACAGGAACAGACGCTTTATCTTTTCCGCGACAGAATGGGCATCAAACCAATGTTTTATTATTGGGATGGAAACAATTTTGCATTTTCATCTGAGCTAAAATCACTTCTAAACATAAGTTATATTCGCGAGCGACGCCAGTTAAACAATTCTGCAATCAACGAATTCTTGCACTTAGGATACATACCAGAACCTGATACCATTTATTCAAATATCAGAAAATTTCCTAACGGTCAAACTGGTATTGTTTCGGAGAATGGATTTAGAATGGAGTCATACTGGGATATTGAGGGCACTATTCGCAGAAATGTAATTACCGATATTTCTGAGGCAAAAGAAAGACTTAATACTTTGATAACTTCATCAGTTTCGATGCGTTTGGTTAGCGATGTTCCATTTGGAACTTTCCTCAGCGGAGGTATCGATTCTAGTTTGGTTACTGCAGTAGCAGCACGTCAGCATAATCAAAAGCTAAATACATTTTCAATTGGTTTTGCCGACTCAAAACATGATGAATCTAAATATGCAGCCAAAGTAGCCGAATATTTAGGCACTAATCATCACGAATATATTGTTACTGAGAATGATGCCCGTGATATAATTGTTGATATGCTCGACTTTTATGACGAACCTTATGCCGACTCTTCTGCTATTCCAACAATGATGTTGTCGAAACTTGCTAAACAAACAGTTTCGATGGTATTATCAGGTGATGGAGGAGATGAGTTGTTTCATGGATATGGAGCTTATCGCTGGGCAAAGAGGCTTAATAATTTTCCGGCAAACAAATTCAGAGCTCTGATGGGTGCAATCTTATCTGCCTCACCATCAAACAGAGATAAGAGAGCTTCGTATTTGTTTAAATACAAGGATAAAGCAAATATGAAATCTCATATCTTCTCCCAAGAGCAATATTTGTTTAGTGAGAAGGAGTTGGATAAGCTGTTAAATCCAGACTTGATTTTTGATAATAGTTTAGAGCAAGACTATTCAAATTTTGTTCGCAAACTTACTCCCGAGGAGGCTCAGGCAGTTTTTGATATAAGATATTATTTAAAGGACGATTTGCTGGTAAAAGTTGACAGAGCTTCGATGCGTTATGCACTTGAAACCAGAGTCCCACTTTTAGATCATAGAATCGTTGAGCTTGCATTAAATATTGATCCAAAACTAAAAATTTCGGGGAAAACGCAAAAATTCCTGCTCAAGGAAGTGCTTTACGATTATGTTCCAAAGGAATATTTTGATCGTCCAAAATGGGGTTTCTCTATCCCATTAAAAAAATGGCTATACACAGATTTGTCATTTCTAATAAAGGATTATTTAAACGAAGGTGTTATCAACGAGTTTCATATTGTAGAATTTAAAGAAGTTCAGAAACTTGTTAGGAAATTCAAATCAGGACACGATTATCTATACAACCGACTTTGGTTGTTGATTGTCTTACACAAATTCTTGATTAAGAATAGAGATATGATTTAGGCCAGTTATAAGTGGATTCAACTTAATTCGGCTCCACCATCTCTTAATGTTTTAAATCTTCTGAATAAAATAATGAGGGTTTTTTCTGATTATTCTGTATCTACCTGTTGCAACCGCCTCTTGCGCAGCCGTTTTAGATCCCCAATTTGTGTAGTCAGCAGAGTCGTCAAATAGAATAAAGCCACCAGGCACAAGCAGTTTGTCTACATTCTCGAAATCTCTTTTTGCAAAATCGTAAGCATGGTTGCCATCAATATATGCAAACGAAATTTTACCATCAGGTAAAAATGTTCCGCCATGAAGATTCTTTACTTCTGATTTACCCCACGAAGCAAAAAAATCGTCGGAAGGAAGTTCGCTCGAAAATAATTTTGCGTCTGGATTAAACAGAGCTACGTTTCTTACAAACGATTCTTTAAGATAATCGCAAAGCAAACGACCTTTTTTTATATTACAGATTTTTTCATCATCGCTAATATCATTGAGATACCAATCGGTAGTGAAAAGCGTATTCTCTTTACCATATTTTTTTATGTAATAAAGAATTGTGTTTGTTGACAATCCAGCAAAAGTGCCAATCTCCAAAATTGGATTATTATCGGGCAAATTTTTTATTGCATAATCGAAACAATATAAATGTCCGGGTTCTAGCCATCCTGGAATAATTACCTTCATTTTCTCAAGTGGCTGTTCCTTTAAAATAATTGGCTTATTAAATAAGTAAAACAAGCCCTTCTTAATCATGTATCCGATTTTCATCTCAAAAAATTTTCACAAAATTAAAAATATTACTCACAAAATCTGTAACCAATGCCCGATTCTGTAATTAATAATTCGGGTCTAGCTGGATTGTTTTCGATTTTCTTGCGGAGCTGGGCAATAAAAACCCTTAAATACTGAGTGTTGTCAACATAACTGTATCCCCAAACCTCTTTTAGCAAAAAGTGATGAGTGAGAACTCTGCCTAGGTTAGATGCAAAAAGTTTTATTAAGAGAAATTCAGTCGCAGTTAATTTTAGCAATTCTCCATTTTTCTTAACGGTGTGATTTACTACATCTATTTCGATCTGACCAATTCTATATATTGGGTCGTTATTATCTTTTGCACCAACTCTAACCGCTGCTCTAATTCGAGCCATTAATTCTCCACTACGGAATGGTTTCGTTAAATAGTCGTTTGCGCCATTGTCAAGTGCTGCAATAATATCGTCTTCCGAATTGCGAACAGAGAGAATTATTATTGGTTTTAAGTACCATTCTCTTAAGCTTTTTAATACTTGTAATCCGTCGGTATCTGGCAATCCAAGATCAAGAATTATTAAATCGGGACTGTGAGTAGCAGCTTCAATCAACCCATCTTTGCCATTTGCAGCAAATAAAGTCTCAAAACCTGCTGAATCCAATGTTATTTGCAACAATCTTCTGATTTGTAGTTCGTCATCAATTATTAGTACAAGTCCGTTTTTATTCATCGATGCTGATTTTTAGAGATTTTATATCCGAAAATTCTACAGGGAGCTTTATTCTTACTGTTGCTCCTCCATTGTGGTTATTTCCTGCTAACACCTCGCCTCCATGCGCCTCTGTAAATCCTTTTACAATCGAAAGGCCAAGCCCTGGTCCACCACCACCGCTCTTTCCAGCTTTATTAAATTTGTCGAACACGTTTGAAACTGCATCAGTAGGAAAGCCTGACCCATTATCCGAAACAGAGATGCTTAAAGTTGAGTCTGAAAATTGAGCTAAAAGTTTTATTTCTGTTCCAGCAGGTGTGTGCTGTATTGCATTTAGAATTAGATTGTGTAAAACTTGACCGAGTATTCCAAAATCAATTTTAACTAAGGGTAAGTCATCCTGTATCTCCGTATCAAGGTTGTGCGAGCTTAATTCATCCTTTAAATTCTCACAAACCTGATAAAATAAATCGTTTAAATCGTACCAGTCCTTCCGAAGAGATAATCTTCCTGATTCAAGTCGCGACATGTTTAAAAGATTTTCGATAAGACGGTTTAATCTTACGGATGCGATAAAGATTTCGCCGTAAAGTTCTCTTCGTAATTCTATTGATAGATCAGAATCTTTTAGGCTGTCGGCAGCTCCCATTATTGCTGCTACTGGGATACGAAGTTCGTGAGAAATTGAATTGAACAGAGTTTTGTATAGCTTGTCTGATTCGTCGAGAAGGCTGGCTTTTCGCGCGAATTCACTCAAAAACTCGCGCTCCAGAGCATTAGAAATCAATGCCAATATTGTATTAAAGTATGTTTTGCTTTCTTCGTTTAACTCTTGCTCGTGATTTATAATGAGCACTCCAGGAGAAACAATTTTACCCGAAAGTGGGTAAAAATTATATGGTGAATCACGAAAAAACTCAGTGTCTTTACCTGCGACTTTTGCAGTATCAAAAACGTATTCGGCTATCGAAAAATCATGGTCGCTCAAGGTTTTTTCTTTTTGCAGCCTCCCACTTCTGCTTAAAACTCTTTTTCCATCCTGCATAACAAATAAGGCGTCCTGCGAAAAATACGACTTAAGCATTTTCAAACTTACTGATAAAACTTCGTTTATACCTGCTGCCGAAGATAAATCACTAGTTAGTAAAAAGAGTGAGTTTGTTTTAATCTCTCGTTCTCTTGCTAACTGTTCTTGCCTGCGAACACGTGTTGTAAAAATCCCATTAAGAATTGCA
>JAQVGK010000366.1 GCA_028696755.1 Bacteroidales bacterium
CGCTTTTTTCGGCTAAGACAAATATGAGGGCTTTCATCTTATCTTCATCGTTGTAATAGAGAGGTTTTCTAAGCAATTTGTGATAATCACCACCCGAAAGTTCTCGACCCATGAGTCTTTTTACCTCTTTGTCAGTATCTTCATTTTGGGAAAATAAATAACCTTCTTGATAAGCAAGTTTAATCTCATTGAAATATTCTGATATTCCAAAAACCCTGTTTCCCAGGAAGCTAAGTCCAACACTATCCATAACATTAAGAAAATTAAGCCAGCCTTGTGAGCGGATTGCTTCATCTGTTTGAGCGTTTTTCCATACTTTTTTGCCCTTTTCCAGTTTGGGATCAATGTTGGAGGAGCGAATAACAGTCCTATCGGAAGATCCATCGTAGTCAACGAAATTTGGTTTTGCATAACTTTGTTGAAGCCATTTTTTAGCAGCTTCCTATAATTCTGGGTCAGCATTTTTTGCCTTTTCTGGGTTAGTCAGATAATAGGCCAACCAATCATCGTATTCGGTCTCACAGTTTTTATCGAGCTTTTTGCCTGCAAGTTTGGCATGTTTTTTGGCAAATTCAGTAACCTCACTTTTGTCTTTTACGGTTGATAATATTGCTCTTGTGATCGTGTATAAGAATTTATTTTTATTAAATTTGGATTGAGTATATTTGATTCCCTCAATCTCCTTTTGATAATCAGTATAAAAGCTATCTAAATCAACGCTAATGCGAAATTTGTTGTTGTTCGATGCATCCTTATACTTGTCTACTATGGCACCGCCTGTGGCTTCTTGGATCAAACTATTGAGTTGATCTTTGTCAGTGGTTTTGTAGAAATGGACAGTAAAATATTGATTGAACACGGAAAGTAATTCAGAGGGTAAAGCCGCAAGGATGATGCGCACTTGTTCTTCTGACGGTAGAGGTTCATCAGAATCTTTATTGGGATCTTGTTTTTTGAAGCCGTCAAACTTCTCTGGCAACGGGGCTCGCATAAGATCGGCATGAATTTTGGCTATTTCTTTGATTCCTCGCCTTCCTTCAAGACGCTCATATTCATCTTTCAGCTCAAAATATTTGGATTTTTCTTCGGAAGTCATCGTGAGTTGTCCGAATTGGGGACCAAATATGTCTTTGTATTCTGCTTCAAGATCTTGCTTGTCTTTAAGAGATAGTTTTTTGATATTTTCTTGAAGAAGGTATTTGTGTTTTAAAATATCGTATTCTTTTTTTATATTAGATGCTGGAAGTTTCTTTTTCTTTTTTTGATCTTCGGCAGTTTTTAGCTTTTCCTGAGTGTTGGTTACATTGTTCATGCAAATCCTTTCTAAGTATTTATTATAACAAATATAATCAAACACAAAACACTACGCAAATATTAGCGCCGAAAATATAGTGGAAAGTTGAGATTTTGTCAAGATGATAGAGGCTGTGTTTAATTGTTTTCTAATAAAAGGACAGGGGACTCAGAGTTTCGATGTCCGTCCCCTATCCTTTTAATATCTAACCCCTGGCACGATTTTTACATAAATAAAAATTTTTAAATTTTTCTAAAACAAACTAAACTCGCAGGCTCAGACAGTATTTTGTTTTGATGAAAATTATAAAAATTTCCTTTCTGTAAAAAAGTTCTTCGGATAGTTATAGACGGTGAGCTTGAAAAATAGCCAATGATTTTATGATTATTTGATTAATGATTTATGAATTTATAACGAAATATTAGAGCTGGGGGGTGGGTTTTTGGGAGGTACGGAAGGTGTGGAGGGTGTAGAAGACGTAGAAGTGCTTATTCTTTCTTGGTTGCTTGTAGGAGTTGAGTTGAGATTGATCTTGATAGTTGGTTTTTGATCTGGGGTCGGTTTGGTTATGGCCTCGTTGGTGTTGGGTGGTGTAGGCTTATCATCCGATGAGATATCTATCTTGATGCTTCGATCAGGGGTTTTTGGGGTAGTAGTTGATGGTGGTTTGACAACTGGTCTGGAGTATTGTTCCTTGAATGCTTCAGGGTCTTCATAGGCTTTTTCCAGATAATATCTAGACACATAAAGACGAGTCAAAATTGAAGTGACTTTTTCGAATCCAGAAGCTGTCATATACTGGGAAACTGTTAGTTTTCGGAGATTCTGTTTGATATTGTCGGGAATTTGAGCGATAGTACGATTTTTGTACAATTCTAAGTTTTTGATAGTCTCGTTAGTGATGTCTAATCTTTTTTTGATTTCTTCTGATGATAACATGAAAATATGTTTTATAATTTCTATTATGGATTTCTTCTAGCGAATAATCGTTTTTGGGGTTGATGTGGTGTTGATGACCTGCCTAAAATATTATTAATTTCTCCTGGTGAATATTTATTCAACTCTTGCATTTGTGACCAGTTGGTTTGCAGAGCCTGCTTATCTAGATTGTCAACAGTTTTTTGGGATGCGTGCTCGTAGTCTTTGACGAATTTGTCAAATTCATTTTTATCGCTGAAGTTGTATCCTGCATTTTCGTGCAATTCTCTAGCGTGAATAAGAGCACGTAGGTCATTGTCATTTTGCATGTTCATTGGCTGAGACATAACTTGCTTGAAGTTTTTAAGCTGATATTCTTGAGGTGGGCGACTATTGGCTGTGGCATTGGCGCTTAAGAAACTCGTCATATCTTGGGTGTGATTGGCCATACTATTTAGAGCAGTATTGTTTTTGAGTGCTTGAAATTTGGGGTTACTTTGTTGGTTGGTGAATTTGGGATTATTGTCGACCATATCTCTTACATTGGCAAAATGTTTTTTTGCTTCGGCGGTATGGCCTTCTTTTACCAATGTATCAATGTGGTCGATAGATTGGCTAATTATTTTTTGTTGTTGGGAGTTGTTTTTGGCGCTATTAATATTTTTTAGAAGATTATTTAAATATTGATCGGCATTGTGTGATTTTTCAGAGAGTGCTGTTGCGCCTGGAGTTGGTTTGGCGGGAGGTTTATAGAAGCTATTTACTAGATCTGGAATTCCTTCACCATTTCTAAGCTTAGCTTTATTATTGATTCTGATAATATCATCAATATCAGTTGAAATATTTCCCTTATAGTTTTTGTTTCTAGAGAGATTTTTAGCATATTGATCAATTTTATCTTGGTGGTCTAAATATCCTTTGGATGCACCTTCTTTCATCAGCTCGGCATAGAGTTCTGGATCTTGTTGGGCAATACGTTGGGCTTTAGAGCTACCCGCAAATTCTTCGAATGCGGCTTGGCTTCTTAAATTGGATTTAAATTTATCCATTTTAAAGTCAAGCTGAACTTCGGATCTTCCTTTTTTGTATTCACCAATTGCATTTCCAATGTCTCCCAGTCCCCCAGTATTAATCGTGTCTAGGGCTGCTGTTGTACCACCTTTTGTTCCTGCTCTTGTAGCAGCTAGTTTTTGTTTTCTACTTTCGGTAATTGAGTCATATACACCTGCCATGCTTTGGCCGAAGTGAGTGTTGTTGATAGCGAATCCGCCAACTTTTTTGCCGTATTCACCAAGTTTGTTGAAGACTTGTCCACCGAGGATAAAGGGAACCATAAGAGCAAGAATCATCAAGCCAATAATGGCGATAAAGCTAAAAACAATCGTAAGTGTGCCAGAAGTTGTGGAGCCAGCCGCAGTAGAATTACCAAGAATAGCAGCTATTTTTAAAATTAAGGCAATAATCGGTCCCATAAAAACCCATCTTAGAAACCAAGTCCACCATTGCTTGAAAAACTGTTGAGTGGAAGGTATTGTCATTGAGATAAATGCTAGTGGAGATACGGCTGCAAGTATCAGAACAACAAATACTCTGACATATAAAAGTATTGTGAGGGCAATAAAAAGGATAATAAGTACCAGTCCAACAATAATGCCAATAATTGTGTAGCCTAACATGACTAAGAGCGCAAGACCAGTTGCGGACTCATTACTTCCGCCAGTTTTTCTGATTAGATCGATTAGATTGCCAGCACTGTCAAATCCTAACCCTTTCATAATGCCAGTTGTAATCTGACTTTGGTTTTCAAAGAAGGTGCCACTCAAAGCAGATGACAGATCAACTATCGATCGACAGATAAAAAGACTGAAATTGGCTAGTACAACCCCAATAATCAGTGGGACAAGAAATTTTTTAATTTGATAGGTGTCGTAATTGATATGCAGTATATTGACTACTCCGAGAAAGATCAGTATCCCGATAAGGATAATATTTACCAGACTGATAGAGAAATTCCAAATATCAAATACCCATGTACTGCCA
>JAQVGK010000367.1 GCA_028696755.1 Bacteroidales bacterium
TGAAACGAAAGATCTGTCTTAAATAAAACATTGCTCAAAGATTACATAATCGTTATGTTAAGGCTCAATCGCATTTGCACGAGGTAAATTATTTCTTTTGGGAATGTACCTCTAAATGTAATCTTGCTTGTTTGCATTGTGGTAGCGATTGTAAAATTGTTCATGGAATTGACGATATGCCAGCGGCTGATTTCATTCGAGTAGCCGAACAAGTATCAAAACACTATGACCCTTCAAAGGTAATGATTGTCGTTACTGGCGGTGAACCACTCCTACGCAAAGATTTGCCCGAAGCAGGAGCTGCATTCAAAAAACTTGGCTTTCCGTGGGGAATGGTAACAAATGGATATGCACTAAGTCCAGAACTATTCCGAAAACTACGAAACAGTGGTTTAAGAACCGCAACCGTAAGTCTTGATGGTTTGGAAGATAGTCACGACTGGATGAGAGGCAAAAAAGGCTCGTTCGAGCGAGCACTAAATGCCATAAAGCTTATGGTAGAAGAGCCTGGAATGATTTTCGACGTTGTTACCTGCGTTAATCAGCGAAATTTTCCAGAACTGGAGCAAATAATGCAATTACTAATCGAAACTGGAGTAAAACGCTGGCGACTTTTCATGATTGATCCAATTGGTAGAGCTGCCGAAAACCCTGAATTGTTTTTAGATCACGAAAAGTTTGTTAAGCTCCTCGACTTTATCAAAGAAAACCGCCATGGCGAAAAAATATCGGCTGCTTATGGCTGCGATGGTTATCTCGAACACTATGAAACTAAAATAAGAGACGGCTTTCTCTTCTGCCGAGCTGGAATTCATGTTGGTTCGGTATTATCTAACGGCGATATATGCGCTTGTCCAAATATAAATAGAGGCTTTGTACAAGGAAACATCTACCAAGATGATTTTATGGAGGTCTGGAACAATAAATTTGAAATTTTTCGAGATAGAAAAAGCTTTAAAACTGGAATCTGTAAAGATTGTAAGCACTGGAATAACTGCCGTAGCGATGGCTTTCATCTTCACGAACCAGGAAATCCCGACCCGTTGTTTTGCTATAACGGATTGCTGAATGGCAAGCAGTAGATGAGATACTCAAACTATTTTATTCGGTAATTAGTTGGCAGCAAGACCTGTCAGTATCTGAAAGATCTGACAGTGTCGCATCTGTAGATACCCATAGCGACACTGTCAGGTCCACGGGACACTGACAGGTCTTGCTGCCTACCGCCCACCAATCCTCTATCCCCACATCACCAAACCGGAGTCGTGCTGATAAGGAAGAAGTTCGTTTTTAGCAAAGATGCGAATCGCATAATTGTAAAACCCAGGTTTTTGCGGTGCTCCAGAAATACTAAACTTTGCAATTTTATTTCTTACACTAACAAGCTTTGCAGGGTACTTTTCGAAAATTTTGGTACTACCATTTGCCACAGCGTCAGTAATAACAATCTCCACTCCTACATCAGATGCTTCTAGTTGTTTAAGATCGATTTCGATTTCCCCAGTAAAACTTTCGTTTAGGCTCATCGGATTTTTTTCGTAGTCGGGGAATTTTGCACTAACAATTTCAATTTCGTTCCAAGCTCGCTTAACGTTCTTTTTCCACTCAGCAATTTTTATTGCCATTTCGTAATTGTTCGTTCTTATTGCTTCGCTGCGTGAGTGTAGTTTGCCGTAAAATCTGTCGAGGTAATCATCAATCATCCTCTTTGTGGTAAATTGAGGAGCAATTTCACCGATAGATTTCTTTATAAACTTAATCCAATCGTGTGGGATACCTCTTTCGTCACGTTTATAGAACAAAGGAACAATTTCGTTTTCAAGTAGATTATAGATTATCTGTGTGTCTAATTCGTTTTGGAACTCTTGATTTTGATAAGTACGTTCTGCAGGTAAGGCCCAACCAGCACCTTCCTTGTATCCTTCTACCCACCAACCGTCGAGAACAGAAAAATGTAACGCTCCATTCATAACAGCTTTCATTCCGCTGGTTCCGCTAGCTTCTTGCGGACGAGTTGGAGTGTTTAGCCAAATGTCAACTCCCTGAACAAGTTTTTTTGCTAAACTAATATCATAATCCTCGATAAAGATTATTTTTCCCAAGAAAGCCGGAAGTTTGGACATGTGAACGATTCTCTTTATCAAATCCTGCCCAGCTTTATCGTTTGGATGTGCTTTTCCTGCAAATAATATTTGAACTGGCATTTCTTTGTTGTTAAGTATTCTTGCCAGTCTATCGGGATTTCTAAATAACAAATCACCTCGTTTATATGTAGCAAAACGGCGTGCAAACCCTATCGTAAGAACGTTCTCGTTTACATTCTCCAATATGTCAACAATATTCTTTGGATCTTCGTACCTTCTTATCCAGTTTTGCTTTACCTTGTCGCGGACATAAGTTACAAGTTTATCGCGTTGTTTCTGGCGAATCGACCAGATCACCTCATCATCCACATCTTTTATTTTATTCCAATGCGATTGATTTGAAAGGTCTTTAAGAAACTCCTTTCCGAAAGTTTTCTCATAAAGCAATTTCCATTCTTTTGCAGTCCAAGTTTGATAATGCACACCATTGGTAACATATCCAACATGATTTTCTTCTGCAAAATAACCTTTCCACAGATCGACAAACATTTCTTGCGACACTTTTCCGTGCAGCATAGAAACTCCGTTTACTTCCTGCGAAACATTTGCAGCTAGGTATGACATTGAGAATTTATCTCCTGGTTTTTGCATTCCAAGACCCATCATTTCTTCCCAACTAATTTTTAATCTCTCGGGATAATGCGACATATAAACACGCATCAAATCTTCTTCGAAAACATCGTGACCTGCTGGCACCGGAGTATGTGTTGTAAATAAAGTTGATGCCCTGATAATTTCAAGTGCTTCTTCAAATTTAAGATTTCTTTTGGTACGAAGAATTCTCAATCGCTCAAGTCCGATAAATGCAGCATGCCCTTCGTTACAATGATAAATATCTGGATACACATCAAGAGCATGCAAAGCTCTGATTCCGCCAATTCCAAGAATCATTTCCTGTTTAAAGCGGAATTCAACATCCCCACCATAAAGCTGAGAAGTAATGTATCTGTCCTGTTCCTGATTTTCGTCAACATCTGTATCCAAAAGATAAAGAACTATTCGACCAACATTTACACGCCAAATTTTTGCAAAAACATTTCGCCCCGGAAAGTGAACCATTATCTTCAGCTGAGCATTATTTTCATCTCGAACTGGTAATATCGGCATTTTATCAAAATTCTGTGCAATGTACTCAGCATTCTGTTCCCCAAAAGAGGTAATTTTTTGTTTGAAATATCCATATCGATAAAGTAAGCCAATACCAACAATATCAGTATTTGTATCGCTTGCTTCTTTAAGATAATCTCCAGCAAGAATACCTAAACCACCCGAGAAAATCTTGATATTATCATTAAAACCATATTCCATGCTAAAGTAAGCAACCTTTGGTGATTTTTTATTCTCCCCTTCGTGCATGTAGGCATGAAAATCGGCACATACATTATCGTACATTTGAGTAAATACAGAATCATTTTCCAACTCTTTCATCCTCGACAACGATATATCCTCAAGATAAGTAACAGGATTGTAATTATGCTCTCGCCACAACTTTGGATCGATATACTTAAACATCTGACTAGCATGATAATTCCATGTCCACCATAAATTTAGAGACATTGGAACCAAGCATTTAAATCGCTCGGGCATTGTGGTTTGCACTTCAATTTTTCGCCATAGCGGAGCATTAACTTCTTTGTTAAGGATTTCGCTTGTTGGTCTCGATTTGGGCTGACGAACGATAAGATCCTGACGATCATCAATTTTTGTAAGAGCAAAAGAATATGCTTTAACATACTCATCTATCAAATTCCTCCACAAAGCTTTTTCGCTAGCGGCAAAAGCTGCACGAGTCAGACTTTCACGATCCGATTCAGTTAGCGAAAGAAAATGGTTTATATAATCAACCATTTTCAAAGTTACCTCTTCAGAGTTATCTTCGTTTCTTTCGATAACCTCCACACACTTATCGTTTTTATCTAGTACCGACTGCATCCATCTGCCAAAACCTGCAAGACTTGTGGTTATTGTAGGAATTCCAAATGCTACCGATTCGAGTGGAGTATAACCCCAAGGTTCGTAATAAGATACAAAGGCTGTTAAATCAATTCCTGGAAGAAGGTCGTAGTACTTAAGATTAAAAATGCCATCATCACCGTT
>JAQVGK010000368.1 GCA_028696755.1 Bacteroidales bacterium
TTAATTTGCTCCAAAATTTAGATTATCAGTGCATGATTCTAAAAAACAACAGCCTTGTTCTGGCAGACGAAGAAACGAAACTAAATTACATAGGTGATTTTTACTTCAAATTTAACCAGGATGTTAAATAAAACACTAATATTGATTGTCGTACTGGCTTTATCACTGCCGACACAAACTTTTGCTCACAAAAGGGCAAAATACAATATTGTGATTGATACAGATGCTGGGGCTGATGATTTTAGGGCAATAACTCTTTTTTGTGCCTCAAAAGATTTTAACATTAACTGTATAACAACTGTTGATGGAGTTCTTGATCCTAAAACAGGTGCAAATTATATTAGTATGTTGATGGGAATTTATCATCACGAGGGAATTCCTGTTGGCGCTGGGAAAGATTATAAGGCATCCAAGAAATTTGAAAAGCATGCATTGCCGTTTTGGAAAAATGTTTTTGAAAACTCATCAGAAAAAAGCTTTCCGGATGCAATTTCATTAATAGGAAATTCTATAAAATCAGAAAAAGGTAGAACGATTATTGTCGCAATGGGACCACTAAGCAATATCTCAGAAATGATAAGTGAATATCCCGAAAACATTCTAAAAACTGAAATGATATTGTGGTTTTGCGAATTCGATAAAACACCGATTGGTTTTAATTATGAGCAAGATGCGAATGCATACGAAGAGATTTTAGCAGCAGGAATTCCAATTAAGATGATTTCAGCAGGAAATGTAAAATATTCTTCTGATTTTACAGAAAGTTGTGTATATGTAAATTCAATTTATTCAAAAACCTTAATCCAGTTTGCTGGGGATAGTAAGTTCGAAGATTTTTACCTCTGGGACGAATTATTACCTCTTTATCTTTTGCATCCAGTGATTTTTAATGAAAGAAATGTTTCTGCCAGTTCTGCTCGAATAGAATTAAAACATGATGCTCAGCCCGAGATTTTAATAACCGCGATTCTAAACAGCGAAAAACCCGAATCTGGAGTAGTTTTTAACGAAATTCCTACAGATGGCTATATGGTTATGGGCGATGTGGGAAAATTCACAAACCAAATAATCGAAAAGCACGGTTACAGTGAGTATAAAATTGCTGCTTTAACTTCGGAAATTCATTCTCACATGGGCATTTATTCTATTCTGGGAGCCAAAACTGGACTCAGAATAATGGAATACCTTCATGCTGGTCTCGACGAAATAGAAATAGTTTCCTATGCTGGATTTAATCCACCAATAAGTTGTTTTAACGACGGAATTCAGGTTGGCACAGGTTCTACAATTGGTTACGGAACAATAAGTATTGACACTACGCAGCCAGTATCGCCATCGGTATTGGTAAAATACAACGGACGCGAAATTCTTTTTTCTGTTAAACCATCAATTATCGAAAAAGCAAAAAATGATGTTGGAGCACTAATAAAAGCTCACGGACTAGAATCAGAAATGTATTGGCTTAAACTACGAGAACTTTCTATCGAAAACTACTGGCTCGGCATCAGTAGATTCGATTTGTTGGATATTGAAGAGGTGAAGTAGTGAGGAGTTCTGTAATCGTTTAAGTTAAATCAGAGTGAGCAGAAGAATTTTCTTTGAAAAACAAGTTTCGAAAGCATTATGTTTAGTTTTCGTTACAAAAGATAACTTCTTTTCGTTCACAAAGACAACTATTATTCGTTACAAACGAAAACTTTTAAAATATTATTACATATTTTAATGTAAAAAGGCTTTTTCCCAATGGGCGCAGCCCTACTGAACGCCTTTGGCCCGCACGTAAGTAAAACAGTTTTAGTTAAATCTTTTGCCCACAAGCATAAGGAGTGGGTATCGCGTGACCCACGCAGAAAGTTCTTCAATTACAAAAGCCACCACCAACTACCTCGTAATCACAACTCTCTCAACGCTAAGCTTGCTATTTCCTATTATTCGAAGAGAATATACTCCTTCGGCAACAGCAGAAAAATCGGCATTGAACTGAACACCACTAAAATTGCCTTTTGAAACAATTTTGCCGTTTAAGTCAACCAATTCGAATTGATAGTTTGAATCAACTGCTGTATAAATTGTAAAATTACCGTCTGAAGGATTTGGGAAGATTTTTGCAATTGATGGCATTCTGTAATTTTCGACAGCCTGAATTGATGACACATTTGCCAAAACAGCTTGTGAAGGATTTACAATAACATCGTCAACACTCCCTTCAACTGGAATATCGAAGCTTACAAAATTTGATGCCACATCTTGCCTGCTAATGATGAACGTTTCGTCGCCATACACAATTTTAAATTCCATAGGAATTGTAAATAGCTCTGTTGCCGGAGCACTTGTGGTTTGAGTAAGCTCGATGTGAACATTGTTGCCATCTTGCCACCAAAGTGCTGAGTATGTTGGAAATCCTTCTCCATAATACCATTCGGTAAAAAATGGATCGAAGTCAATGCCAGTTTCGGCTTCTAGAACAACTTTTAAATCCTCAGCAGTTGCTGTAGAATTTCCATACTGACTTAAGAACTCGCGCAATGTTGCAAAAAACAAGTCATCGTCGTTAATCAAATACCTGATCATGTGAACAAGGCAAGCGCCCTTACGATAGCTCAAACGATAGTTAAAAACCCTGCTAACATCGCTCAGTTCCTCAAATGGCACATAAACCGATCCTGTGGTTGCTTCTTTCGCCAATCCTTGACACTCATTTAACCAACCAAGTTCGTATCCATCAGGCTGGATAAATTCCTCTCCAAGATATTCTCCATAACTGGCAAAGCCTTCGTTTATCCAGATATCCTGCCAGTTTGCACATGTAACATAATCACCAAACCACGAGTGAGCGAGTTCGTGTACAACAAGTCTAAAATCAAAATCGCCAAGCGTTGTCATAGTTTGATGCTCCATTCCACCTCCGAGTGGAACTATACAATGTCCATATTTTTCAAGGTGATGTGGAAACAAACCCCATTTATCTGACAACATAACTAGCATCTCCTCGGTTCTGTTAATATCCCAGGTATTATTACTAAGATAGGTGCTGTTATCAGGAATAAAATTCTGAACAAAAACTGAGGTAGAATAATTTGGGATTTCTGCATCAAACGAATAATCCTGATATTTACCAACCGCAGTAGAAATTAAATAATAGGCAATTGGATAAGATGACTGCCATTCCATACGTTTTTTTCCACCGCCAACATCAACTGTATTAACCAATAGTCCATTAGACCCAGCTTTAAGATCGTTTGGCACGGTAATGTAAAAGTACGATGAATCTGCCTTATCGCTTAAAACCTGTTTACATGGAAACCAATATTTTGCAAGATATGGTTCGGTAAGCGAATATGTAAAGTAATAAACATTAGTGCTGTACCAGTTTGCATTATTAAACATTCCGTCGTCTGGAGTGCCATGATAGAAAACTTTTACCGAAACATCATAATCCTCGTTGTAGTCGGTTACATGCGTGTAATCCAAAACAAGAAGGTTGTTGGCGTGTTCGTATGCATTCAGAACATCATTAACCTTGACTGAATCAACAGTCATTCCAGACTGAAAATCGAAAACAAGCTCGCCATCATACTCAGGTTCTATATTAAGATCTATTCTTGTCCACCCACTAACATCCACATCCGAATTATCCAAGCTGAGATTTAAGAAATAAAACCCAACATCATAATTGTGAACACGAGGATCGGTTTCATGATCTGCAATTCGGGTTTGCCCCCCATTTCTCTTGTTAAAATCGATCTCCTGCGCTAGTGTGCTTAGAGATATTAAAGCAAAAACAACAATTACCAGAGTTTTCATAATTTAAAGTTTTTATAAACAAAAAAAGCATAGAGTATGATTTTGTTCTCTATGCTTTAATCTTTTTTTACATAATGTTAACTTATTAAGCCTTGGTCGTCGATCCATTTAATTGCCTCGCGCTTGCTCAAAGGCTTAAGGCTTGTATTTTGTATAACAAAATTCAAAACCCACTTATAATCAGTCTTCGAATATTCGCGCAATGCCCAACCAATTGCTTTTTGAACAAAGAACTCGCTGTGATCTGCATTTTCGAGAATATGATTTGTTAGCAAAGTAATATTTGTATTTTTCTTGTATCCCAATTGGAAAATAATTGAAGTTCTTTTAAGCCAGATATTTTTCGACTGGCTCCACGAATCAGTCATTGCAGCAGTAAGATTTGGATATTTCACAAAGAAAGGCCCTATAACCTTGCTACTAATCAAATCCAC
>JAQVGK010000369.1 GCA_028696755.1 Bacteroidales bacterium
ATAGTACTAGTTTTACCTTCGAGATAATCCGACAGTTTTATAAATTCATAGTAAATGCCATAATCCAGCATTAAAAGCAATCCATCGTTTTGTGTTATTGGCGAATGTGAAGTTTCGTCCTGAATTCCGAAAAATCCTTCGGAAGCATTGTAGGTTTCGAGATAAGTCATTGCTGCCGACGGAATAAGCTTTTCGTAGGAGCTTCGATAAGGCTGAAAACTTACTCCACCATGCACAAATAATTCTATGTTAGGCCAAACTTCTAAAATGTTGTCTTTTCCAGTATAATCAAGTATTTTCTTTAGGAGAACAAGCAGCCAAGTTGGTACGCCGACTAAGTTAGTTACATTTTTATTAAAAGTAGTTTCTACAATTTTGTCTAACTTTTCGTCCCAATTCTCCAGAAGAGCAATATCTTCTTTAGGTACTCGGTGAAAGTATGTCCAGAAAGGCATGTTTTTAATTAACACAGCCGACAAATCACCGTAATATGAGTTTTCGCTGTTAAGATTAATGTTTGTTGAGCCGCCAATTGCTAAGGATTTTCCCATAAAAACTCCAGTTTCGGGATACCTATCGGCATATAGCAGGAATATGTCTTTACCACTTCGCAAATGACAATCCTCTAGCGATTCGCGGGTTATTGGAATAAATTTAGACCTGTCAGAGGTTGTTCCGCTCGACTTAGCAAACCATTTTATTTCGCCTGGCCATATAATATCTTCTTCGCCATTCATTACTTTTGTGATGTATGGCTTAAGGGCATCGTAATCGTGGATAGGCATTTTTACCGAAAATTCGAGTGCCGATCTTATGCTTTCAAGGCCATACAACTTTCCAATTTCGGTGTGGCGACCAGCTTCGAGTAATTGATTTAGAACACTTTCCTGCACTTCAAAAGGATTCTTCCTGAAATAGTCTATTTCAGATAAGCGACTGTAGTTTATTAAACCAACCAACGAATTTATTAGTGCCATATATGCGAAGTAACGAAAAAAAATCTAATTTTATGCACAAATAAATCATTAAAAATGAATATTCTTGACATTATTCTCGCAATTATTCTGTGTTTCTTTATTTGGAAGGGATACAAAAACGGATTGATAAAGGAATTGGCTAGTTTGACAGCTCTTATCGCAGGTGTTTTTATTGCGATTCGGTTTTCAGATTTTGTTGCATCCCTTTTAAAGGATAAAGGAGGATTTAGTTCTGAGTACTTACCGATTATTTCTTTTGCCATAATTTTTGTTGCAGTCGTTGTATTAATTCTTGTTTTTGCTAAAGTTCTCGACAAATTTATGAAGGCAATAAAACTGCAATGGCTAAATAAATCGGGCGGAATACTGTTTTCTGTACTTAAATCTATGTTGATATTTGGTGGCTTATTCTTCTTTATTTGTCAACTGAATCAGCGCGCAGATTTTTTCGATGCTGCATTTCTTGAGAAATCATTCCTTTTTAAACCATTTGTTAAAGTTTTCGAGTTTGTGTTTCCTTATGCTCAGAATTTGTATCCCTAGTTCACACATTAACGAATATTGCAATTTGAACTACAATCACATCTTATTTTTATCGAATACTTTTACGAATTCTATAGTTGATTGATTCATCATTTTACATTCAGCCCTCCGGGCTGTGGTGTGTTTGTATTTGAGTACCATAGGCAACAGGGGTCGCCTATGGTTATGGACGTTAAGTCCTCCGGACTTTTTGGACTATTTTAATTCGATGAGGTCATTTGTTTGGCATTTTTACATTCAGCCCTCCGGGCTGTGGTGTGTTTGTATTTGAGCACCATAGGCGACAGGGGTCGCCTATGGTTATGGACGTTAAGTCCTCCAGACTTTTTGGACTATTTTAATTTGATGAAGTCATTTGTTTGGCATTTTCACATTCAGCCCTCTGGGCTGTGGTGTGTTTGTACTTGCTTACCATAGGCGACAGGGGTCGCCTATGGTTATGGATGTTAAGTCCTCCGGACTTTTTGGACTATTTTAATTTGATGAGGTCATTTGTTTGGCATTTTTACATTCAGCCCTCCGGGCTGTGGTGCATTTGTATTTGAGCACCATAGGCGACAGGGGTCGCCTATGGTTATGGATGTTAAGTCCTCCGGACTTTTTGGGCTATTTTAATTCGATGAAGTCATTTGTTTGGCATTTTTACATTCAGCCCTCTGGGCTGTGGTGCATTTGTATTTGAGCACCATAGGCGACAGGGGCCGCCTATGGTTATGGATGTTAAGTCCTCCGGACTTTTTGGACTATTTTAATTTGATGAGGTCATTTGTTTGGCATTTTTACATTCAGCCCTCTGGGCAGTGGTGGATTTGTATTTGAGCACCATAGGCGACAGGGGTAGCCTATGGTTATGGACGTTAAGCCTTACAGGCTTTTTGGACTATTAATAATTTGCTGGAGTCCCGACATAGTTAATTGGCAAATCAAAGCAGCCTATGCCCGGAGGGCATAACATCTATAACTGTCAGCGAAATGCGATAGCATGAGCTGGCAGTAGAAAACGATAAATCAAAACAGCCTGGAGGGCTGAATGTGAGAGACAGCTATTTCTGTAAACTCATTCCAAATAGCAATAACCAAACTATTGAATATCAGTTATATGTAGTGGAGCTTGCGTATAGAACGACAGGATGGTAAATGTAATTGCAATGGGGATAATAAACATCAAACAATTATAAAATACGCAGATAAACTATTATATTTGCAAAAAAAATAAATGACTAAAAGTAAAAGCAAAATATTGAAGTGGCTACGTAAAAAATTCCAGTTGGTAATTTACCACGGAAATAGCTACGACGTTATTCATAAGTTTCGCTTTAACAGGCTTGGCTTTGTTTTTATAAGCTTTGGAATTGTACTTGTTTTGTTCGCAATACTATCAGTTTTTGTTGTTTACACTCCAATAAAGCAACTCATTCCTGGTTATCCCGATAGAGAAACTCGCCTTTTGATTTATGAAAATTCTATTAGAACCGACAGTTTACTAAAAGAAATCGAAATTCGTGATCAGTATCTTAAGATGATATCTGATATGATTTTTGATGAGGTGCCAATTGATCAGGATTTTGTTGTTCCTGTGCAGAATCTCGACGATCAGCAAATTATAGATTTCAACAATCCAGTTAAGCCTAGACAAAAGATAGAAGATAATACCGACTATACTCTAGCTAAAGCCGACGAAATGCCATCCTTGTTTCCGCCTATAAAAGGAATTGTGATTTCTGCATACAACCCTGCAAAAAGCCATTATGGAACCGATATCGCTTCATCTGGAGATAATGTTATTTCGGCAACTCTCTCGGGAACCGTAATTTCATCTGCTTTTACTATCGAAACAGGTTATACTATTATCATCCAGCATAAATCTGAACTAATCTCAGTTTATAAACATGCAAAATCATCATTTGTTAATGCTGGCGATCTTATCGAAACTGGCCAGGCAATCGCTGCTTATGGCGATTCTGGAGAAAACTCAACAGGTCCTCACCTGCATTTCGAATTGTGGAGAAAAGGAAAATCGTTAAACCCCGAAGATTATATCGAATTTCAGTGACAAATCAAAAGAAAATAGCAATTCTGGGCTCCACAGGTTCGATCGGAACTCAGGCTCTCGACATAATTCGTGATTATCCCGACAGATTTCAGGCCGAAATTCTTGTCGCGAATAATAATATCGATCTTCTAATTGCTCAGGCTCGTGAGTTTGAACCTAATATTGTTGTTATTGCCGACGAATCTAAGTACCTTAACTTAAAAGACGCTCTTGCCGATTTGCCAATAAAGGTGTTTTCGGGGGCAAAATCTATCGAGCAGATTGTTGAGTTAGAGTGCGTTGATATTGTTCTTACAGCAATGGTCGGATTTTCGGGTTTACTTCCAACAATTAAAGCCATAGAAGCTGGGAAAGTTATTGCACTTGCAAATAAAGAAACTTTGGTTGTTGGTGGTCATATTATAACCGGACTTTTGCGAAGTAGTAATTCTGCAATTATTCCAGTTGATTCCGAACATTCTGCAATATTTCAATGTCTTGCCGGAGAAAATCCCTCGAGTATAGATAAACTTATTTTAACAGCTTCTGGCGGTCCGTTTAGAGGCAAAGATCGTGAATTTTTGTCGAAGGTTACTCCTGCACAAGCGCTAAAGCATCCTAATTGGAGCATGGGGAATAAGGTTACTATCGATTCGGCTAGTTTAATGAACAAAGGACTCGAG
>JAQVGK010000370.1 GCA_028696755.1 Bacteroidales bacterium
GCTCTATTGTTATAGGCTCGTTAATACAATAATAACTACTAACATGGTCTAGACTTACCCATGCTTGAGGGAATAATGAGACGTCCACATATCTTACAATTGATGAACAATTGTTTGGAGAGTTTATGGTAATTGTGAAAGTACCGGTATCATCGACATCCAGATCATAAATATAAATAGCCTGACCAATCAAATCAAAATCATATATTCCTGACGGACCTTCAATTATGATTTCAGAGTCTTCGATACCGCAAAAACTATAAAAAGGATTAGATAATGAACTTAGTTCAATTCTCAATTCTTCGCCTGCACAGATCGGACTGTTGGATTCTGCATATAAACAACTTTGGTCGGGAACAACTTCAACATGTGTAGTTGCTGAAGCGGTGCAGCCGTGCTGATCAGTGGCCGTAACCGTATAGTCGCCAGAAAAATTCGTCATTGTGTATGGATTAATATTACAGCAAATATTATTTTGTGCGTTAGGCCGTATGGCTTCGTAAAACTCTAAATCAAAATATGATGAATTAAAATTCCAAGCATCAGCTGACCATGAGTATTGGTAATTTGGGTCAGGATTGGAAACTGAAAGTTCGATGTCTTCTCCTATGCAATAGGGACCGGTGTTGGTGGGGATAGGGTACTCGGTTGGATAAATATTAACCCAAACAGTGTTTGTCACAGAGCATCCATTGGCATCAATTATAGTAACTGAATAACCAGTATTTGCAATAGGGGTTGCAATTGGATTTTGGCAAGTATAACATGATAATGATGTGTTATTATCCCAATAGTAATTAATAGGATCTATAGCATTAGAAGCGGTGACACTTAATTCAACGTGCCCCCCACTACAGGTTGTTATAACAGGAACAGGAGGCGATATTAGTAGGCAGTTATTCGCATTAAATTTAACAATAAAAGCATCTGATTGCCCACCATGAAATGAATTTAATGTGGAAATGCTAAAGCTGGATTCTGTTTCTCCACCAACATAAATATCTCCATTTGGGGCATCACAAACGGTAAAGGCTCTGTCATTACCAATACTTCCATAATAGGTTGACTGATCTAATCCACCAAGATTATTTAAACTAACTAAAAATGCATCAGTATTACCACCATAAAATGGCTGGTAGGCATCGAATATATAAAAATTTGACGAATTCGTGTATCCACTTACATATACAGTATTTGAATTATGGTTGTAAATAATTTGACGAGCATCTTCATCATTTGATCCACCGTAGTACGTGTTCCATACCATTAGGCCATTTGTATCGAATCTGGAAATAAAACTGTCAAATTGTCCAAAGTTAATTGGTTGAACAGCTCCAAAAGTTACAGGCAAATCAGTCGAATTTGTTAATCCTGTAAAATAGATTTCATTTTGATGTGTACATACCGACCGTATTAAATCAAAATTACTTCCACCAAAGTATGTGCCCCAAATAATAGTACCAGTATTATCAAATTTGGCCAAAAAACCGTCATCATCACCACTAATCTGGTCAAATAAAGACCCTGGTGTTGCAATATTGGTTGCCGAATTAGTCCGTCCACATATAATTAAATCATTATTACTATCAGTTGTACAACCACAAACAAAAGTAGTATTTTCGCCACCAAAGTAAGTACTCCAATTTCTAACGCCAGTCTCAGCAAACTGCGCCAAATACCCATTTATAGCTCCGTTTGGCAAAGTTTGGTAAGTCCCAGAAGTACTTATATTGTTTGATGACTGACCGTATCCACAAACATACAGCACAGTGTTATTGATTACAGAACAATCATAAAGAATATCCCATTCTGATCCACCATAATAGGTGTGCCAAAGGATATGCCCGTTAAGATCAAATTTTGCAATGAACCCATCTGTCATTCCACCTCCAAAAGCAGACTGGTTAGTATTAGGCAAATTAATTGTTCCAAAGTTATTTGTCCATCCAACAATATATACATCATCATTCTGATTAACAGCACAACTATAGGCTTCACTATTATATCCGTAATAGCTGCTCCAAATTAAGTTGCCATTAATATCAATTCTTGATAAAAAAGCAGAAAAATTTCCAATAATTGAGGTCTGATATGTGCCAGCTGTAGCAATCATTGAATTTGAAGACGAATAACCACAAACATTCAGATTGCCAAGATTGTCAATTCTTGAATCATATGCGATTTCAGAATTCAAACCTCCATAATATAAGCCCCAATCCCTTATTATAGGATCAATAATTAAAGTTTTTGTATTATCGTAAGGCGGAATTATAAATCCATAAGTATTATTATCAATTTGATAATAGCTCACATTAATTACACTACTATCTTCTAAAATATAGCTAGTTGGAATACTTTCAATAAATACACCGTCAGATACTTCAATATGTATGCAGCCATCAACAAGTTGAGTGCTATATGCTCCATTGTATTTCAATTTTATTACATCACCAAATCCACCCGGCTTAACTATCAAATTATATTTAAATGGTTTGCTACTATCTTGACAAGCAATATACTCTATGTCAATATTGCTGTATAAATCTTTGTAAAAAACCTTTTTGTAATGATAAACATCAATAGATCCATTTTCTGGGGTAACATGATTATAATAGTTATAATACTCTGGCGATTTTCCTTCTGTTATTACATTTACCGTTTCATTAGAATTTAGAAACTCAACATCTACGCGATGATAATCATAAAAAACTCTTTGAGAGTTTTCTCCAATATTTTGAATATCAGGGACGGAAAAATTAACGGAGTTAGTTAAAGAGTCTACGTTATATGAGTATGTGTCATAACTAAAACCTGCAGTTTTTAAAACAATGTTTATCCCATTGTTATTTATTCCATGTAATTGATACATAAACTTTGCATCTAGATTACTTGCATTGTTCTGATCGTAAAATTGTCCTTTGTTTTCAAGAAATCCGATATTACTCTTGAATGCGTTCCAATTATATGGTAGATTATCAACTTTAATTGAAAAAATATTACTAAATGCAGAACTACTTGCTAATAAATTATACTGTGTTGCAACTATAGAATCGAAACTTATATTTATAGAAATATTCCACTCTCCGTGCTCATCTGCAACCACGCTTACCAAATACTCATTCGCATTCTCTGCCCCAGTGCTTCCAAAAACTTCAACGGTACTATTTGGTAAAGCTGTTCCGGAGAGAATTCCGCTGGTATATGAGGAGATGACTGGTGGTTGAATATTATCGTTTGAATAATTTAAATAAATTGCTCTTTCACATCCAAAGATTACATTTCCTGAAATTTTTGTTTGTTGAGTGCTATTTAGGAAAACGCCATAAGTTCGGCAGTTTTTAATGGTGTTTGCCATATTTGTTCCCGTTCCACCTATTGTACAATTATAAGATTTAGATAAATAAACCCCATAAGATTTTGTTACTTGTTGAACACTTTCGTCAAGAACAACTTCAATCTCATTGCCATATACTTCAACGTTTTGACATCCATTAATGAACAATCCGATATAAGGTGTTTTTGTTGTGCTAATCGAATAATTGGAAATGATGTTTTCTGCAACTACGGAGTTAGAACAATCTTGTAGTAAAATTCCATTTTGTGCAAATGAAGTTATCTTTAAACCTTTGATTGTAACATTGGTTTTATATGCGTTAAAAGCAGAGTTTTGCTTATTCTGTGCATTAACAATAATCTGTGGGTTGCCAAAAGTATAACCTGATTGCGATCTACCATCAATTACTGTTGTTCCAATAATCTGAGGCAGATAATTATTTAGCACAATCTCATGCGGTCCATTACCAGGAATATTAAACTCGATAACGGATTCTGCATTGTCATCATTTGATTTATTAATCGCCCATTGAAGTGTTCCCAACATATCAGGGTCACAATCAGCATCGTTAAATTTGTATGGATCAGTAAACGGATTCGGATCTGTTGTCTTGGTAACTACATAAATATTTTGACCAAAAACTGTTGCGGTAATCACCATTAATAATAGGTATATAAATATCTGTTTCATAACTGTAAAATTATTTGGTGAATACTAAATGTTCAGTTTCTTCACTCTGAATGTCGGTAATAAACACCGTAATGTAATTGTAAGCTTCTTGCTGCGTTTCAGACAAAGAAACATTAACAGTAAAGATGTTGTCTGTCACCTCTGTTTGCTCGCTATTGTAAGCGAGAAAATAGTCATCCCCAGCACTT
>JAQVGK010000371.1 GCA_028696755.1 Bacteroidales bacterium
TTTATTCTTTTTCAAGTATTTGAGAGCTGCCGTTTCGGTTGCATTTCCCCAGTCACCATCTGGACCAGAGATTCCCACATTTGCACCATATTCATTCACCAGACGAACCTGCATGTCGTAAACTTCTTTTCGTTTACTCACTCCTTTCATTATCGGATAACCGCGCTCTGGTAAAAGCGAAACGCCCGCGCCACTTGATGGAGCAGAACCAGTATTATTTGATTGTTGCTCAGTTTCATCTTCTGGTTTGCGCCTGAATATGAGAATAGCTGCAATTATGACAACAACGGCCACAGCGGCAATGATGATCCATGTTTTTTTAGTTATTTTCATAATAAAGCGAGTTTTAAAATTTCTGGATTATCCTTTATAATTTTTTGTGCTGACAAAGCAATAATGCCGTACACAACTATAAAGGCTATCACTATAAAGAATATCATTGTTGAAATTTTCATTTTATTAGATTTACATTGTTACACCAATTCGAGCAAGTATTGATCTTACTTCACTTTCGTCAGAACTGTACATTTCATCAATAAACCATTCGACAAGATTTCCCGACCAAGTTGAATACCAGGCTGTCGTTTCTCTTTTGCCAAACACATTGACAAGCTTGTACCAATCATCTTTATTTTTCAGTCGCAATAATATTTCTCGAATTTTATCCATATCGTATCCTGGTCCCGACATTGCATCGAGCAGACCAAGAGCCATATTCTGATACTCTAAATTCTCATAAGTAAGATTTGAGTTTGAGAAATTCTGACGACTTTCGCGACTGTACGCATCCTGAGAATCAAGATATTTCTTAACTCCGAAAAAAATGAGCGCAATTATCCCGACAATAAGAATTATCGAGATAATTAAAAACCATTTATTTTTAAGCAGTTCTTTCATTACTGTACGTTTAATGATTCCTTGAATTCTGCAAGTGTAAAGGCTTTTGTGTGACCTAGCCACCACTCCATATCACCATCAATCCAATTGTAGTTTGTTTTTGCCGACCAAAGCACTCCATCCATGCGATAACGCTCAATCGAAGTTCTCTTGTACTGATCTGGTTGATTCTTAGTAATGTTGAACACAATACCATCTCTTAACTCCAAAGCATCTCCATTAACGCGCCAACGTTCGTATAATTCTACGATATTTTTTCGTGTGCCGTATGGTAATTTTGCAGCCAGTTCCTGAGCACGTGGACTAACTTGCACCTGATTTTGTTTTTCTGTTACAGTTGCTTTTGACTGTGTATAAACAAAGTACATGATCACACCAGCGATCAAAATTATTCCTAAAATAAGCCAAGTTTTACCTTTCATATAATTACAATTTAATGATTACTACTATTAAAGCTATGATTACCACAGCGATTCCAATATTTTTATAAAGCTCAATTTGAGCTAATCTTATTTCTTTTTCCTGTTCCGAAAGTTCCAGAGTTGTCTGAGCTTCGAGCTGGTCTAAATTCCAGTTTGCATCAAACACAGATTCGTTGTATTCCTGTTCAGCTTCTAAAGCAGCAGCTTTTCTAGGATGCCACAAACGAAACCACCATCCATCAGCGTAATTATGCTCATTCATTAAAGCTCTATTTCCCATTTGTGTTTTTGCCTTCATGATTTCTTTTTCTTAATTACAATAAATACAACAGCAACAATTACAATGATTACAACCACTGCGATAGTAATGTTTTGGTCTGCTTTTGTCTGTATCTGATCAGCAGTTAAATTCGCGTTTTGCTCATTTGCAAGCCTCTCATTTTTTAGCCTGGTTAAGCTTTCAAATGGAAGAATAGTTGCAAGCGTACCAATAACAAAATTTCCAACTGCATTAAAACCATCGGCAAAATTCTGAGCAATGCCTTTTGAAGCTCCAGTTAGTGCAGAGTTCGAAAGTCCATAAGCTTGAGTTGTATCTTGATAAATAATAGCCATTACTCCGATTTTGAAAGTTTAACAAATACGATTACAACAGCAATAGCAACAACAGCGAGTACAATGTTTCTTGTCATCGTGTTTTGAGTTCTGCCGGCTATTGCCTGCCCTTGTCGCTCTGTATAAAATAAGTTACTCTTATCTATACTTGAGGCAACAGAGCCAACAATGCCCGAAACTGCTGATATTATTGCTGTCCAAATCATTTTACAAATTTTATTACTAACACAATAGCTAAAATCATCGCACCTGCAATCATTAAATAAGTAGTTGTTTTTGACTGTACTGCAGGTTTAGGATCGTCAGTTCCTCCGCCAGTTGGTGGTGGATTATCTCCGCCTCCACCAGTTGGTGGTGGGTTGTCTCCGCCTCCGCCAGTTGGTGTTTCTGGTATATCATAAGGAACATCGTTGCGTATGGCCGATAATATTGCAGCTAGCTTATTACGACTAGTCTCATCATCACAAATAAAAACAACACGATTTTTTGAATAATCATTATCAACACTCTTATAATAAGAGCGAAAATATAGATTCATGTAGTGCTTTAAATTTGTTCCTGAGTTTGCATAATAAACTCTTAAGCGAGATTTTAAAAGACCTCCTGGGCTTTCGATTCCAGTTATTTCTTTCTGAAACAACTTATAATCAGATTCGGTCATTCCGTATCTGTTACCAGTTGCAAAAAGTCTGTATGTTGATTTTTTTCTCATTAGCTTTTTCTTGTCAAGGTTATTACTAGCATTACAGCTAAAAGAATTACTTCGTAGCTTAAAAAATGCTCACCTACAACGATTCCGGTTCTCTTATTGTTTAATCCAGATTCTGTCATAAATCTGTCGCGCATTGCCTGAGCAATTGACTGAGTTCCTGTCGTTGTTGTTGTTGCTGGCGCACCATCAGCACGATTAGAGCGCATATTTACGAAAGGACTGTTTCCTGTTGATCTTTTAGTATTCATTTTGTTAACTCCTAATTTTTTAAGTTCGTTTTTTGCTTTTATATTGCCGTTATCCAGGACATCTACCCTTAGAGCTTCTTTATAAAGATTCTCTAAACGATCACCAGTGATAACTCCAATTTTGTAGAGTGTTTCTAGACTTTTTCTGAGTGATCCAGGAACTGTTTTATAAACTCTGTGTAAAGCGTAAATATCAGCTTCTGTTTCATTGTCTGTTTGCAGTGTAAAGTGTCCTATTTCGTGTTCGATTATAAACGACTTTTCAAAATCGGAATAACGATCCCAAACATCAGCGTTGATTTCGATTAAACCGTTATCCATCCGCACAGAGGCCGGACAGTTTCCAAGTTCGCGAGCCGTTACATAACGAACATTTTTCATTACTTACGAAGTGTAAAGTAAAGAACAGCCCCAACAACAACAACCGCCAGTATAATTCCAACGATTAAGCCTGTATTTGATTTCTTTTCCTCAACAACAACCGGTTCCGGCTGTGCCTGTGGTTTGTTTGCACCAAAAACAGACTGAGCAGCTCCGAAAAGTCCAGTCCAGAAATTTCCAGAACCTGAACCTGAATTATTTTGAGCATTATTAGCAGCATCTGCTAAAGCATCACTGAAAGCGAAATTTTTTGTTTTCATAACTTTTGTTTTTAAGAGAAAAAGCCCTACCCTACAATTGAGGGCAGGGCTTTCTCCGAATGTATGGCTGTAAGCAAATTAAAATCTCAAAGTGATCTGCATTTTTGCACCGTCTGGAACGTTCATTGTCCAGAGTAAAACGTCACTAATTTCGAGAGGCTGATCGAACTGGATGTCAATACGATCTTCAACTTGCTGGTACTTGCTGAAAAACTTATTGATGTCGATGAGTTCCTCTGGATTGCGTTTGAAAGGATTCAAAGTGGCAACCTCCATATCGGTAGAGAAAGCAGCCTTATCCGAAGATACGATTGTCATTTCTTTTACCATAATTGGATTTGTCTTGATATAATCAAGGAAATCACCAATTTTCTTTGAAGGATTTGCAGCCGACATGATGAAATCACCATCGTCAATCTTAACAGTTGCATCATCAAGGATGGTGTCAACTGTATATCCAGCAGCTTTGAGGGCAGCGGTATTGTGACGGTGCTGTGAAACGGCAACTTTGGCAAGAACTTCTTTTTCTACTTTACTTGTTACCTTACCGATTGTTTTTTCCTGCCCAACTGTTTCGGCTGTAAAATCAACACTTGTTACAACGACCTGTTGATCATCAAACACAATTTCTGAAATAGCTTTTGCGACAACAGATTCAACATCAAACCCTACGGTT
>JAQVGK010000372.1 GCA_028696755.1 Bacteroidales bacterium
AGGTAAAGTAGTTAGCGGTTATCAGGTGGGACGGAAAATCGGCTTCCCGACCGCTAACCTGCAAGTAGAGCCTGCCGAAAAGCTGATTCCCGGAACCGGAGTGTATGCCGTTGAAGTGGAATGGCAGCACCGGCGCTTTACCGGCATGATGAATATTGGCTACCGCCCCACACTCGACAATGCACACCAACTGAGTGTCGAGGTGCACATATTCGATTTCCAGGAAGATATCTACCACCAGCAACTCAAAATCCGGTTCCTGTATAAAATCAGGGATGAAAAAAAATTCGACTCGCTGGATGCCCTGATTCTTCAATTAAAAGATGACAAAACAGTTGTGTTGAATAACTTGCAATAACCTGAGTTCGACTATTAATATTGTTCTTGTAAAACAGGGCGAAAGTTCGCATCTTCACCGCATTACATTGCAAACAAGTCACCTACAAACTCCGTATTCACGATAATTCGCTCAACCTTCCCACAAAGCAACTTGTTGGCTGGCAGTATGAAGCATGGATAAGGCCGCTCCACACAGCCGCCACGTTTCATATCTGTCCGGTGGACTTTTTTAACCCGTACTGCTATTGGCGCTGGTTGAATATACATATTGAGTGAAAGTTGGCTCGCTTTAAATTCAATATTCTGTCTGTGAGGTGCGTGTTTTTGGTCGTTTTAATCGTTAGGGTTTCATTTATTTTTGTGCTATAAATGTATTGAAACACATCGATTTTTAAATCAGTTCTTTGTACGGTTAAATTACCATCAATAGAACTAAAATCATATGCGTCCAGTTTACAGTAAACAGAATCAATGGGATTATAAACCCAAATAAGGTGTTTCTGTTAATGCTTCAGGGAGATTAATTTTATCTAGTTGTAAAAAACATGATTAACCTGATTTGGTAAAACTTTATTTGTAATTTTGATTGGCAATTCATCTCTTAATCCATCTTTACTAGATTCGAAATGTATAATAAAATTTATAATCATAAGGGAACCCAACGGTGTAATTATAATATGATAAATACTGATCTGGCATTTCCCAGCTGCCAATATAATTTGCCCAGCCTTCGCACAAAGGTACGAACCCCACAAAGATACATGGTCGAAACCCCAACTGTTTTGTTGACTTTTTGTTCGTACCGTAAAAGAAAGGGTTTGTATCGGACCCAAAAGAAAGCATTCTAAATGTCTAAATTACAAACACAACACTTTGGTGTTTATTTTAATAGTTGAAAATCTGGCATTTGTTTTTGCCACATTGTATAATAACGAGTGCCTTCTTTAAATAAAGAAACATGAGTTCCTTCTTCAATTAAAATTCCATTTTCTAAAATCGCTATTTTGTCAGCATCGATTACTGTGCTTAAACGGTGAGCAATAAGCAGAATCGTTTTCCCCTGATTTTTTAGAGTTTGAATAACAGATTTAACGTACTGTTCAGAATCAGAGTCCAATGATGAGGTTGCTTCATCAAATATGAATATTTCAGGATTTTTATACATGGCTCTTGCTATGGCAAGCCGTTGTTTTTCCCCTCCTGATAGTGATGTGCCGTTTTCACCGATTTGTGTGGTAAATCCATTTGGCAATTTTTCAACAAATGACATTAATCCTAACTGTTGAACAATGGAAACAATACGCTCCATGTCTGGCTGTAAGTCCCCTATAGCAATATTATCAATAATATTCCCTGAAAACAAACTCAATTGTTGAGGAACAATACTAACCATCGATCTTAGACTATCGCAAGAAAAATTATTAACATCCAAGTCGTTAACGGTAATTTTTCCTGCGTTTAATGTATAAAGTTTTTGCAACAATGATGCTAAGGTGGTTTTACCCGAACCGCTTTCGCCAATGACAGCAGTTAGTTTGCCTTTTGGTATAGTAAATGAAAAATTCTGAAAAACCTCTTTACGAGTTCCATAAGCAAATTTGATATTTTCAAATTTTATATCGCCAATATCTTCTCTCTTTAGTTCAACCTTGCTATCCGTTGCCTCTCGCTCTAAATCCATTATTTCAAACAAACGGTCGGCTGCAATCAGTGCGTTTTGGATCGATTTATTTGCCCCTATTAGGCCGGAAATTGGCCCCATAAAATATCCAATAATCGCATAGAATGAGAGTAACTCACCTGGAGTAATTTCGTTATCAATCACAAAATACGAACCGGACCAAAGGAGTATTATCGTAAAAACTCTACTTATTACTTCCGAAGAATATGTTGAAAACATTGAATTCTCACCTGACTTAAAAACTATTTTCAACAATCCAATAAATCGGACTTCGGTTTTCATATTGCTAAATTCCTCAATACCAAACTGCTTTATGGTGCGCACAGAGTTCAACGATTCCACCAACTGGCTTTCTAATTCGGCTGAATGTTCCATTAATTTACGCTCCTGTTTTTTGTTTAGTTTGTTAGTAACAAAATAAACTACAGAATACAGCGGAACAACTATGAGCATTATCGATGCCAGTTTCCAACTATAAATAAACATTAATGCAAATGAAAACAAAACAACAAACACATTTACAGTCAGCGAAATAGACACATCGTTGATAAAAGCACGAATTTTTACAGCATCGTTTATACGTGAAATTATTTCTCCCACACGCATGGTGTCGAAAAATCGCTGAGGCAGCTTTAGCAAATGTTTGTAATAGCCTAAAATGAGCCGAGTGTCAATTTTCTGTCCTGTTTTAAGCATAAACAGGGTTTGGTATATACCTAACAAAATCTGAAATACAACCATGATAAGCATACTCACACTCAACAAATTAAGTAAATTTGTATTGCCTGTTGTCAATACATTATCTGTAATTTTTTGAATATAAATAGAAGTAGATAAACCTAAAAGAGTATAAAGAATTGCCCCTATTAAACTTTGTACAAGTACGCCTTTATGTGGGGCAAGTAGAAATACAAAACGTTTAAAATTAGAAACTTTTTCGTTTTTAGCAACAAAATCATCATTTGGCATAAGTAGCACCAATACTCCTGTCCAAAGCTTCATGAACTCTTCAATACTCATTGTATGCATCTCGCCATCGGCTGGATCCATATAAGTCAGTTGCTTTTCATTGTACTTATAAAGCACCACGTAATGATGGAGTTGCACTTTATTTCGTTCTACTACGACATGCGCAATTGTAGGCATTGGAATTTTACCAAGAGAATCTTGATTTCCTCTCACACCTTTAGCTGAGAAACGCAATTGTTCGGCAGCTTTAATCATGCCAAGCACATTTGTTCCTTTGGTATCAGTGCCTGCAATCTGACGAATACGTGCCACAGACATCTCCAATTTATAATGCGAAGCAACCGAAGCAAGACATGCAGCACCACAATCGGTAATATCGTGTTGTTTTACTTTAATACTCACTGTTTTTCTGCTAATAATTTAGGATTAAGCCAATTGTCGACTTTGTCGAAAAGCAGTTGCCAAAGACTTCGTCTATTTAATTGAAAACGAGCCGTAAAAGTCAGTCCTTTTTGGATATTTCCCTGATAACCATTTTTCAATTTTAAAGAGCTTTTGCTTAAAGTACAGCGTACTCTGAACATAGGCTTTTGGTCGATAAGTACCACATCACTTAATACTTCTTTTACTTCCCCTTTAACCATCCCCAATCGCGATAGTTAAAAGCATCGAATTGAAAATTAACTTATTGGTTTTGTTGGATATAGCCAATATCTGAAGGCGATATGTAACATTCGGCTAATAACGCGTCGCTGGATGAAATATAGGCCAAGTTTTGACCTGGTGCAATAAAATTACCTTTCTGAAAACCTGCTACCTGAACCAATGTTCCTGTAATAGGAGCCAGAATTATGTATTGACTTTTTTCTTTTTCAAGTTGCTTGATATGGGATGAAAGCTCAATATTTCGCTGATTCAAATTGGCTTGTTCGGCTGTCCAATTTGAATGGTAATCTTGCTCCAATGCATTTAATTGTTCTGAAGCTTTGTCGTACGTATTTTTGGATTGCAAATACTCAAAATCGGATATTAACTTTTGATCTGCCAATGTTTTTTGCGTTGCAAGTTCTTTTTTCAAATAGTCTACATTGATCTCAAGTTCGTTTCTTTTGGCCCGATACCGATAATACTCAGCCCGAAACTTGGGAGTTAGCAACTGATTGTATTGAGCTGACAATAAAAATGTAATATCGGATATAAAA
>JAQVGK010000010.1 GCA_028696755.1 Bacteroidales bacterium
ACTTATCTACAGGATAAACTTTTGAGATTGGCATTTTGAATATTTTGGTGTTGTTTATTTGGTGTTTTGTTTATGTGTAGAACCTTGTATTTGCAAGTTTGTTTAATGCCCACATATGTAAAGGTATTATCATAGAACCAATTTTGTAGTCGGGAAAAATTGTAATCTGTAATCGAAGAGTTTTGTTTAATTGTTTTTTCTTATTGGAATTCCACTTTTATTAAAAAAGCAGAATTTTAAATTTACCACAATTACCGATCACCGATTACAGATTACCGATCACAACAAAATAAAAAATAAACCAAAATTTTCACCAAAATCTTTACTTCATCAACCTTGCAATTGCAACTTCACAGCAGATAAAGATAAATGCAAGCAGAATAAACAATTGCCATAATGGTTTTCCTTCGGCAAACTCTTTTAGTTCAACTCCAAGGTCATCTTTGTTGGATTCAATTATTTTTGCACGGTTATCGAGTTTTTCGGAGATGTATTTCTCGAGTTCGGGAAGATCGGCATATTCGGGCACCGACTCTCGGCGATCGTAATTTAGCGAAACTGGAGCAACATAAGTGTCCGACTTAAAAAGTTCGTATGTGCCTGCATTCTTCAGTTGTGGCGGAATGTTGATGCCAAGTTTTTTGCCATTAAAGCGATGCGAAGCAAGAATGTCGAGATTTGTGCTGTCCTTTATTCTGAAAATGTCGCTGCTTTCAACTTCAATATCGGAGGCAATATCAATCATTGCACCTGTTTTTATTGTTGCATAAAGCGAATTGTTTATCTGTGAGCTTAAAGCCATGTTGTAAAAAGCAGGGACAAATAGAGGGCTTTTCATAAATGCGGAATTGTTCTCTGAAACAGGCGCAGACATTATATAAATCTTACCTTGTCCGTAACTTCCACCCGATAAAACAGGAAATCCATTATCGAGTTTTAAAACAGGGGCATTTGCCGAAGCATTAAATAAAACATGTTTGTAAACCATTCCCATAACTGGTAAGTCGCTCTGCTTTTCTTTTTTGATAAAGACATTTCGAAATAACTCGTGATCGTATTCAACTGTATAAATCTTGGTGTTCATAAAACGCATTGTTTCGAACTTGCCTGCGCCGAACAAACTTAAAAACGAATTGCACGACGATACATTTATATCGGTAGATGGAATAAACAATACCGAGCCACCTGCAGAAACAAAATCCTGAACTTGGGAAGCCAGTCCCGATGGCACATCCGAAAAACTGTTTAGAACAATTAAATCGAATGAATTCAGATTTTGGCTTTGTTCTGTTCCAGCTTTAATTTGAGTTAAAGAGAAATTTTCGGGATCGGAACCATATAAAGCTGTTAACCACCTATTTGGCGTTCCCGAGTTTAAAATCAAAATGTTAGTTATATCAGCAATCCTATAATTGAAGTACAGAGTATTATCGTAAGTTATTGGATAATCAGTGATTTCTAATCGAGCGCTAACATATCCGCTGGTTGTGTTGATATATTCGATTTCGACGTCCTTTACTTCGCCAGCTTCGATACTGAATCCAGACAGAGCTTTCACCGTGTCGTTGATATATAGCTGTAGCGATAAGTCGAAAAATGCTTCGGATGACTTGTTTACAATTCTAGCTGTTAGAATCTCGGGCATGTTGCGGCGGTGAACAGGCGACTCAAACCATGCGCTGTCAACAAAAAGATTATTGACTTTTGCAGATGTGATTGGAATAAAAACTGTTGATATATTATCGGCAGGCAATGTATGTTCGGTTCCTAAAAAGCTTTTTTGCATATCGGAAATTACATACAGATTGGCTTTTTGATTTTCTGGGATTATTGTATTTGCCTTTAAAACTACATCGCTGAGTGTTAGTGGAGATGGACTAATTGAGATTTTGTCGAGATTACGCAAAAACTCGTCTCTGCCAATCACAAACTGATGCTCGGGCTGCATATCATTTGTAATCAGCAAATATCGCATCGAAGCAGGAGAATTGAATACAATTTCTTTTGCAATCTGCCTGCCTTGTTCGAAAAGTTGACCCGATTTGCCGCTGCTCTCCATGCTAAAAGAGTTGTCAACATAAATCACATTTACTTCCGAAGGCTTATTACTGTTGACATTGTTATTTGGAATAAAAGGCCCAGCAAAAGCAATAACTAACATCGCAACAGTGAGAATACGTGCGATAAGCATCAAAAGATGTTTTAGCTTTGTACGCGTTTGTGTTTCCTTACGTATGTCTTCGAGAAAACGAGTATTACTAAAATACAGAGTTTTATGCCTCCTGAAATTTATCAGGTGGATGATAATCGGAATCGATACCGCAAACATCGCCCATAGAAAGGCTGGATTAATAAAACTCATACCTAAACTTTATTTGTGGCAAAGTTAAAAAATTAAATTTATCTTGTAAGACATAAAAAACCTATATTTGCATTCATGAGATTGATGCGTATATTAATTTTACTAACTGCTTTGCTGATACTTGTGGCTAATAATATCTACGGTCAGGATTATCATGCAATAGATTCTCTAAAAACTTTAATAAAATCGGAAAAGTCCGAAAAGAGACTTGCCCTTTTAAATTCTCAAATAGCTGAACAATATTATTTTAATTTTCCAGATACCGCAATTTACTATTGCAATATTGGGATGAAATTTAGCGAGAAGAACAACGACATTTCTGACTTATCTTATTACCATAATTTTTTAGGTGTTCTTTATAAGAATATTGCTGTTTACGATTCTGCAATTATTCATTTTGAAAAGGCAATACCTCTTTATTATCAAGATGATTTTGAGAGAGGTGCAGCATCAGCGAAAAACAATCTGGCTCAAGCTCAGAAGCTAAAAGGCGATTATGATGAGGCTCTTGATAATTTTTATAGTTCGCTAAGTATTTTTGAAAAGCATAAAGATACCATAAATATTGGGGAATTACATTCTAATATTGGAGCACTCTTGCTCGAAATTGATGAACTTGATGCTGCCGAGGAGCATTTTCAAATATCAAGAAGACAGTATCAATTGGCTAAGGCTGAATTGCAAGAGGCCTGGATAGTTCAAGACTTAGGAAATTTAAAGCTCAAGCAGAACGATCCAAAATCTGCCAAGCGCTATTTTATGGAGTCACTAACTATCTGGAAAAAATTTGACAGAATAAAAGAATACAATAATTGTGTACTTCGTTTGGCAGAATCAGAAATGTTAATTGGTGAATATACCCATGCGGCAAGTTTGCTCGCGAAAACTATCGACGAATTTTATAAAGTCAACAATCTTCAAGGTGTTTCCGAAGCATGGATGCTCTTAGGTAAAAACGATCGACTTTCTGGAGACTATTCAAATGCTATAGAGCATCTTAACAAGAGCCTCGAAGTTTCTGGTATTGTGAAGTCGGAGCAATTGTTGATGAATATCTACAATAACCTCTACCTCTCTTATAAAGCGCTTGAAAAGCCTTCAAAAGCACTAGAGTATCACGAATTATTTGTTGCTATTAAAGATAGTTTGTTCAACACAAATCGGCAGAAACTTATTGCTGAGTATCAAACTAAATTAAATCTGGCAAACAAAGAATATTTTATTAAGCAACTAGAAGATAGCACCCGCCAACAGCAACTTATTAATCAATACATTTCACACCAAAATCGTCAAAAACAAATAAGCATTTATGGCTTGATTGCTGTTGTAGTAGTAATCATATTTTTAATTTATATAATTTTTAAAAGATATAAAACTACTCGCCGATTGAATGATGAACTCGAAATTGCCTTAAAAGAACGAGAGGTCTTGATAAGGGAAGTGCATCATCGTGTTAAAAACAATCTGCAGATTATCAGCAGTCTTTTAAATTTGCAAGCAGATAAAACGGATAATGAAGCGGCTGGCGAATTGTTGCGAATCAGTCAAACGCGAATTGAAGCAATGTCGATGATTCATGAGAATCTTTATAAATCAGCGAAATTAAGTGAAATCAGTTTTAATGATTATGTCGAAAACCTCTGCTCGTACATTGGATCATCATTTAATATTTCGGCACGTAACATCAAATTCATTACTAATATTGATAAAGTAAATCTCGATATCGATAAATTGGTTCCATGCGGATTGATTATTAATGAACTTGTTACAAACAGCATTAAGCATGCATTTGAATCTAATAACGAAAATGAGATCTCTATAAGTTGCAAGTCTGAGATTGTTGATGGGAATGAGAATGTTGAACTGATTGTATCTGACAATGGAAAAGGAATGCCGCAAGATTTCGACCTTAGTCGAGCCAAATCTCTTGGTTTGCGTCTAACTTATGGATTGACAAGACAATTGCAAGCAGAAATGATTATTAAAAATGAAGGAGGTTTTAAAGCAGTAATTACATTTAAAAACAATTCTAAATGATAGATACCGACAAAAATATTTTGATTATTGAAGATGAGTTTTCAATCGCAATGGATATGGAAATGCGTTTGCAAAAAATGGGCTACAGAGTGGCTGGAATTGCAACAAACTACAAGGATGCACTAGCTATTTTACTCGAAGAATCAATTGATATTGCACTTTTAGACATCAATCTTAATGGAGATAAAACTGGAATCGACATCGGTAAAATAATCAAAGAGAAGTTTAATATTCCAATTATTTTTATCACTGCTTATACCGATTCAAAGACCTTGAACGATGCACTAGAAGCTAATCCGATGGGTTATATTACCAAACCATTTAAAGATGCTGACCTAAACAGTAATATTCAGCTCGCGTTTGCAAAATTTGTTAAAACACTAGAAAATGACCCAGAATTACAAATAGAAGGTAAGCATTTTTTTGTTAAAGATAAAGGCGTCCTAAAGAAACTTAATACAGATGAAATTCTGTGGGCAGAAGCTATGGACAACTATACAATTCTGCATACGCTTGCTGGCAAACATATTGTTAACGCATTTCTTAAAGATGTTCTTTTACGTTTGGGAAACGATTTCTTAAGAATACACCGCTCTCATGCAGTTTCTGTAAAACAAATCACATCCATTGAAGATAATCTTGTATACATTGGCAAAACGTTTCTGGTTGTAAGCCAGAGTTATAAGAATGAGCTGATGAAACGGTTGGAGGTACTGTAAAATCAAGCACTAATATCTAATATCTAAACTCAAAACAATAACAAATTTTATAAATTTAAAACTCAAAACTGTTAGTGCAAATTATGCAGTTATTAGGATTTTGACTTTTGTGCTTGCTTAGGATTTTGTGCTTGGGATTTAGGATTTTGCGTCAAGCACTAAATCCTAAAAGACTGCTGGCAGATGCTTGAGTGATTGAAGATATTTGAAAAAAGCGAAAAATTTCAAAAGGCTGTATGTGTTGCAGTAGAATAAATTGAGAATGCTAGTCGTTTATTAACCGTTAAGTAACGGATAATTCCTAAAAGATAAATTCGAAATAACCAAAAACCAAATGAAAATGCTTTAGTTGAATGTGTTGCGGCAGAGTATTTTTTTGGTCAGAGTCGTTTTTAACCGTTAATAACGGATAATTTTGTTTTAAGATAGAGCTCTAAGTACGTTGTTGCGCAATAAGTGTCATTTCAGAGTCGTTTTTAACCGTTAATAACGGATAAAGTCCCAGAGGGAAAATCCCAAATTTCAAAAAGCAAAATACAATCACGAAGTGCTATTTGTATTCGTTGCAGCAGAATGTCTTTAGTCTCAGAGCCGTTATTAACCGTTAGTAACGGTTAAATGTTGTGTTTTTGGTAAGCTCTGTAAACGTTGCAACAGAATTGTTTAATTATCAGAGCCGTTTTTAACCGTTAGTAACGGATAAGGATTTAATATATTTTTTTATATTTGCTTTATGAAATGTAAAGTTTGTAATAAAGAAATAACGGGAAGAAAAGATAAAATCTTTTGTTCAATTCATTGTAAGAATGAGTATCATCTTACTTTGGGAGCAGTAACTAGGCTTAAAGCATATCCACTTGATAGAATTCTGCATCGTAATCGGTCGATTTTACTAGAGATAATGGGAACTAAAGCTGCTAAAAAGATGATTTTACGATCAGAGCTTGTTAGAAAGAAATTTCAGTTCAAATATATTACTCATTTTAACGTTAATAGCAGTGGGAAAATGTACCATCATGTTTATGATTTCGCCTGGATGGAATTCTCGGACGATGAGATTCTAATAATTAGACAAAAAAAACAATGGATTCCTGAAGAACTTATATCGCAAGATGAGATAAATAATACTCAACAGAATTTAATTCCTAAGGAGACCAAATCGAATTGATCTTTCCTTTTTTTTTTGCAACAATTTATTTCTCAGAGCCGTTATTAACCGTTAGTAACGGATAATTTTATTGTAAGATAGAGCTCTGAGCGCGTTGTGGTGCAATAAGTATAGTTTTAGAGCCGTTTATTATCCGTTAAGTAACGGATAAAGCCCAAACGGAAAATCCCAAATTCCAAACAAAAATATCTAATTATGACAAAAGCCTCACCATCAGAATTCTACTCATTCACCATTTTTTTTATTCATCTCACCATAATTATATTATAGTGCGATTTTGTTCAATGTACTTTAGCATCAAATTAACAATTAAAAATGAAAACGATGAAAACATTGACATTAACAGTAGTAGTATTATTTAGCATGAGTGCTGCTGCAAACGCGCAATTTGGTGATTTAAAAAACACCAAGGATAAGGTTGAAAAGACAGCTGATAAAATTAATCTTGGTGGTGGTAAAAACAAAGAAGCCAATACGGGATCAACTTCTGAAGAAGTTGGTAGTGCTTCTGCAGATATTTCAATAAGTGCAGAAGATATGAAATCAGGACAAGGATATTTTTACACCTCATTTAAACCAAACGGTTTTAAAAATCAGGTAAGTGTGGGCGACGAGTTGTTTGTTCGTATGAATCTTGGTAAGACTATGGTTGAATTGGCTGCTGATAATGGGCTCGAAAATAGCTTTTCTGCCTACGGTTTTGTAGTTGCTTACATTGATGGTGAAAAAGTTTTTACTGCAGGCCCATACAGTTTTGCGAGCAACATATCAAAACAGTGGACATACATTGATATTCCTCTTAATGTAAATCCCGATTTTGCCGAAAAACTTGCTGCCGACAATTCTTTGTTGGAGACCAATCAGGATGTTTGGGTATTCCAACACCTATATCAGGAGAAAAATGTACCTGTGATGTACACTACAGCTGCTATTGGCAAGATGAAATCGGGAAATCACGAGTTGAAAGTAGAATTTGCACTTGCAAATAGTGGTGACTCAGAACCAAAAGCTACGGTTTGTAGTGGAACAATAAAAGTTGGTGTTGATGAGGCTGGAAGCAATGCTTTGGCTCTTAATGGCCCAAAAAACTTACGTCCTTTAAAGGATAACGAAAGAGGAAGTTTTACTTTTTCTCAATCAGGTTATACTTTAGGTAATGGCGAATTGAGCGTAAATTTAAAATTGCCTAATCCTGCAAAATATTATAACATGAAATGGTGTAAAGCTTCTTCTTGCGATTACGATCATGGTTCTATGTTGTTTTATGTTTCTATCGATGGAATTCCAGTGGCTTCTTGGGGTGCCGATTTGTGGGACGCTAATTATGAAAGCAGAAAAGACTTTTCTATGATCATTCTTCCAGCTACTGATGCCGGATATGGTGACATGGATGCTGCATTTAATAACAATGATTTATACAAAGGTGCTAGTCCTGTAGTTTACTCGCTTCTGGATATGATTTACGGTGGCAAACTTGCTGCTGGAAATCATAAATTGTCAATAAAAGCTTATTCGCAAGAGTGTATTCCTTATGATGTGACCTACGAATTTGTTGATTCATATTTTGCTCAATGGCCAGCAATTGCCGAGAGTACCGTAGAAATAAATATTACAGCTGATGGATTAAATAAAATGATGGCAGCAAGTTGTGTGAAACCATTATCACATGCTGGAGGCGACTGGGCAGCAATTGATGCAAAACTAAAAACATCTAATACTGGCGGTTTGTACGAAATTATTGATGTAGCTTGTCAAACTGAATGGAAAGTCGTTACAAATTCACTTGGAGTAATTCTTTATCGTGAGTGTAAGGCTGATGTAATTTATAAGTGCGAGTATGGGTATCGTTTACAGAAAAGAGTTGCTGTAAAGGCTGATTATATGGGAGGATCTTCTTATGGAAGTCCATATTTTAATGAACGAATCGAAGCTGCACATGGACCGTCTTTACTTGGCACAATGCATATGCCAGTGCCAGCAGTTAAAGTGAAGTAATTTTATTTTGATTACAACATGATTATAAAAGATAATAATCAGCCTGAAAAGTGGAACCTGCGATATTTCTCTCCAAATGGAGGGAAATATCCGGGAACCATGACTTTGTCAAATGGTGATATAATCTTTAACAGTAGGAATAATTTTAATCGTTCTTCTTTTAGTTTTAAAATTGACTCCTCCGACATTAGTTATGTTTGCGATAAGTCAGGATTATTTAAAGAAGAAATTATTATCTCTGTTAATGAAAAAAAACATATTTTTATGAAATATTCTTTGCGATCAAAAAAAATAATTGAAAGAATAAAACAATTAACAAAACAAAAAGAAATTAATTAAAAAGTTAGAATTATGAAAAAATCAATTAGTGTTTTAATGTCTGTGATTGTTATGACTGTTTTAGTTGCTGCTTGCGGTGGAAACGAAAAAAAGAGTTCAGAAAAACAAACTCCCGAAGAAATGCTTAAAGGAAAATGGGAAATTGTTGAAGCAACAGGTGATTTTGCTGAGTTAAATGTTGGTACTGTATACTCTTTTGGTGAGGATGGAGCATTTAGTACAAGTGCCGGAATTCTAGAATCAAAAGGTAAAGTAACCTCCTTGGATGATAAGGTTTTTAAAGTTAAATTTGACGGAATGGAAAGTGAGTTTGTTTATAACTATAAATTCGACGGAGAGAAATTGATTATTGAAATTGAAAGTTCTAACCAGAAGTTCACACTCGAGAAAAAATAATATTGTTTGGGTTAAAATAAAACTGTCCTGTCAGCTAGTTCTGGCAGGACAGTTTTTTATTTAATAGGTCTGTGCTATTCCTTCACAAATTTATTTACAAAAGGAACACCATTCTTATCGGTGCAAATTAACAAATACGAACCAGCAGATATATTCTGAGTCGAAATTCCTGTAATATTTTCACCAATAACAGAGATAAGCATTCTTCCGCTTAAGTCATAAATTACGGCTTCACAAATATTATTTTCCGATTTAATGTTTAGAATTTCTGCAACTGGATTTGGATAGATTTCGATATTTTTAACTGCAACAACATTACCAGCAATTTTGGATGTTGAAGGATAAACAGAATTTCCAACGACGATAAAATCAACTTCTAGAGTTTGATTTGTTTGTGTTTCGGCGTTGTAGGCTGTCCAAACCGGACTTTCGGGCATAGTTACAAATATTTGAATGTTTGAATTGTCGGGGATTGCAGGGAAAGTGTAGTTTCCATTTTCGTCGGTTAGCGCAATATCGTTAATTTCCTGAGTATCAGCATTTCTAAGTACAACAGCTATACCTTCGAGTGGATTCAAGCTTTTTCCTTCGGGTTGTTCGCCAACTGTTCCAGAGCCTTCGTTTGAGCCTTCTACTAAATTATCCTGTTCGTGTGAGATCTCAATAAAAACGATTTGACCTTCAATAATTTCGATTGGAGTTGCATCGTCAAAAGTTAAGGCATTGTCATAAAAGACGTTTTCGTTTAAGTCAACTTCAGTAAATTCTCCAATTGAAGAAGATACAAAATAAGTTCCCGCGCTTAAATCATCAAAAATTACTTGTCCAACCTCTCCAGGTTGCAATGTTGAGTTTAAAGTGATAAGGGTTTCATCTCCTTCGGTTGTTTGATGATATAAATTAACAACAACATCATCACCATTTAATAATATAGGATTTTCGCCATAATCAACTGAAACAACAATTTTTGCGGTGCCAGTATTCTCAACAAAATTTACAATATCGAGGGGTACTCTGCACGAAGCAGCATTTGTTGCCCAAACCTGATAAGCGCCTCGCAAAAATTGATCGCCTAAAGCTAACTCTGTAGCATTGCCGCTAAATAACGCTGTTACTTCAATGTTATTCCTGGTAACATAGTATTGTGTTTCTAAATCTGAATCAAGAACGCTGATAGTCCCAAAATTTCCTAGCTCTAGAATTCCGCTTGCAGGAGTATTTGTTACTGTTTTTAACTCAGGCGATTCGTTTACGGTGATAAAGAAATTGCATGTTTGCTCCCCACCATTATAAGTTAATGTTATTAAGTGAGTTCCAATTCCAGCTATTTCAGGGAAGAACCAATTGTCAACTATTCCCGTTCCGCTAAATGCATAAGCAGGGGACTGCACACCTAACAAGTCAACAGGACTTTCGTTGCTGCAAAAAACCATATCTTCTGGACAGGTTAAAATTACGTTTCCTTCTAAATTCAGATTAATGCAAAGACCGCCGCTATTAGAATTAATATAGTACCATGTGCTTTCATTTGCAAAGTAATAAATTATTCCCCAATTACCAGCAATAACATCATTATCGATACCAAGCCTTATAGCCCCTTCGCCTGTTTGATAATAACACTCAATTGCAATTAATACTTGAATACCAGTTTCTCCTTCGGGAATTGAAATAAATGCTGGATCTAAAAAGGTAACATTTAACCATGAACCAAGCATGCCTTCTTCGATATCAATTAGTGTTGATACATTTATCATTACCCAATCACCAACCTCGTCATCAAATGTATAGATGCCAGCAACGAAAGAGTTTCCTACGGTTGATGTTTCGCCAATGTAAATATCAATAGATGAAATCTCTGTTTCTTCAAAAAGCGTAAATGTTGTGCCCATGCGTTCACCATCAACGCCTCCAGATGAAAGATCACAAATTCCTTTTTCAGTTTCAGGTTCATTATGAGCTCTAGAGTATTGGTTTTGGGATACCTCAAAATAAGCCTCAGCAGTATTGTTTTCAATAGTATTTTCTTCAACCCCTTCTAACTCAATACTATATTGAATAGTGTATAAACCAATTATTGGATTGTACCCAGGGTGAAAATCTTGTTCCAAAATATCAATAGTGTCTGATTGAAAGGGTGGAATACTCGAATCTGACATAAGGCTAGTAAAAAATATTTCGTTCATTTCGGGGTCATAAACTCTTACGATTACTGAAGGAGTAACGTCGTAATTTCCATTGTTTTTTACTGTTACATTGAACCACATATTAGCCCAATCTGAAGTAAACACTGCTTGCGGAATTTTGCCATAATGTGAGCTAATATGATAGTAAACAGCGTTTTCTGGAATAGTATAGTCAACATAATCGAAGAAATTTACTCTGTAATCGGTTATGCCAATGTCATAATCGGGGTTTTCCAGTATTTTTATATCATCAATTTCCCAGCCAATACATGCGTTTTGATATGGGTTTGTGGTATTTTGCCATCTGAATCTTATTGATAAATCTGTTGATCCTATAAAGATTTGTGGAATCAATACTTCGTAGTATTCATCGGCTATTTCATTTGGTAATAGTTCCTGATTTATTTGTTCTGTTTGCCAGGTTATGCCACCATCATTACTAAAATCAACAAAACATTGATCATAATTATATTTCTTATAATTCTGATAAAAGCAAACTTTTGGGTGTTGGGAAGTACTTAAATCTATGTTGTCAAACTGAATAAATGAGTCAAACGCAGCTCCTGGTAATAGTTCAAGATAGTCAGAAATTCCATCTATCCAAGCAAAATTCCCTCCTGATTCCGAAAAATCCTTTACATATCTATGCCCCATATAAGACCATAATGGGGGAGTAGGATTACCTTGATACAAATATCCGTTAGTCGGTGTCGTATCCCCAACTGCCCAGGTCTTTGTACCCGAAATTGATCCAAATGTCCAAATCGGAGTTTCTTCTTCGAAAGTTACTTCCCAAATTGGAAGACTCTTTTGATTACTAAATTTGGACTTTTCAAAATCTTCTTTGTCGGTTGTAATACCATTGTTTTGGATTAGTTGTGCATTACATAAAACAGATGCGAAAAGCATAACGATGATAAAAGGATAGTTTTTCATATTAAAATGCTTAAAAGTTTGTCTTCAAATGTAACCATTATTTTAATATGCTGAATGAGATTCTATAAATTTATCTTAATTTAGAATCGTTTTATATAATGTCGGCGGTCGATTGAATTATATTTTTTTCTCAGGCCTGTGATGTGCAAAAAAAATCCTGCCGTTTTTTGCGACAGGATTTTTGTAGTATAGTTTTTTATTTTTTACAAACTTATTTATAAAGTAGACATCATTTTTATCTGTACGAATCAAATATTTTGAGTCTTACTCCAAATATTTTAATTATTCGATATCCAATCCTGAAGTTACATCACCAAAAGGAACAATCATTGGGTCATCAGAATAAGGATCATCGCACCAAACTCTTGCATTTTTTGTATCCACCTTAACAACTGTGGTGTTTATAAAACTACCAACCCAAGGAGCCTGTACTTTGTCGCCTACTTTTACATTAGGTTTGATTTCAATTGGGGTACAATTAGTTTTATCATATACTGTCATTTTACCAGCCCATCCGATAGTGAGAACCTTGTTACCACTAACACTTACAACTGTAGCTAAGATATATTTACTACCATCTTTTACAGCTACACTAGTACCTGGTTCCCATTTGTTTTTTAGAACATGGAAAGTATTAGGTTTAATTTTTTCGGATTGCTGACCGATTCCAACACCATCACTATTAGTTGCAGGATTAGTCCAACTTATATCAATATAATTAACCATTGGTTCGCTTGGATTTGAAGCATCAGTAACAACAGCTCTCTTCATCCCACTACCAGATTGCCACCACGTTAATATTATATCTCCAACCTTAGCAGTTTGACCAGATTTAATTGGAATAATCATGTAGTTTGGGATTTCAGTATTGTCATCAAAAAGAAAATCTACAACACTATATTTATCTCCAACTTCTACAATGTTTGCATTATAAAAAATAAATGTTTGTGATTCGGGACCTTCTTTTGTAGCATCTACTTGCCAATTTAATGATGGAGTTAAAATGTAATCGCCTGAGTTTGCTGTTATTTTCACTGCAGGAAAATCTTTAAATGGATTTATTTTTCCATCATCTTCCGAAGTTACTTCTGTTTCATTATTAGTGGTGTCTTTATTATCACCATCGGTTTTTGTTGAACCATTTCCACAAGACATAAATGTAGCAACTAATGCAGCAGCAAATAAGAATTTAATTTTTTTCATGATTTTTAATTTTAATTGTTAAATAATTAGGTTGATTAATCGGTCATAAATATACTCTTTTTTTTATTGATAAAACATTTGCCCTACAAATAGATTATATTTTTTTTCTCAAGCCTGTGATGCACAAAAAAAATCCTGCCGTTTTTTGCGACAGGATTTTTAAACAGAAATTATTTTCTTACTCTACTTTTGAAACAACAGTGTAACCAACCAAAGCTCCTTTTTTATTGTATGATTCTGTTCTTACTGCTCCTAGACCAACAACCATCCACTGAACAGACTTCATCGTTACAGTCATAAAGCCTGTTTTTACAGCAACATCACTACTTATTTTGTAAGCTGTGTATGTTCCAGCAGGAACTGTAATCGACTCAATTGCTTCAACTTTAATATTTGTTACATCGGTACGCATGGTCATAATTTTAATTCCTTCATTAGAAATTACGGCTTCAACAAAACCATCTTTCATTGTCATACCAGCAACCATTGCCTTTGGATATGCCATGTTTTCCATAGTATATTCAATTGTCATACCCTCGAAGCCAGCCATTTGATCTTGTGGAAGCATCGATTTCATATCCACTTCAAAAACATCACCTGTACAATAATACTTCAATTGACCTTTGCCTGTACTCGCACCTTTTTTATCAAAGTTTTCAACTTCAACAACAGCCTCTGTTTTTCCGGGCAATTCGTTAATAGACAACACCTGGCTTGTTGATGAACCTGTAAGCTTATCCTTCTCGTCGTAGCTTTCGGTTGTAATTTTTTTGCCAGTTTCCCATGGAATGTATGTGTCGCAATTTTGAGCAAAACTTACTGCTGAAAACAACACAAGACCTAAAAGAATTCCAAATTTTCTCATTTTCATTTTTATTAAATTATTTAATTTTTTTTGACAGCTCGCATTAACAAAAAGTGAGCCATAATTTATACTAATAACCCAAAATCCATGCAAAAATAAGTGGAGCAACAATTGTAGCATCCGATTCTACTATAAATTTAGGAGTATGAATATCGAGTTTGCCCCAAGTGATTTTTTCGTTTGGCACAGCACCCGAATACGAGCCATAAGAGGTCGTTGAATCGCTGATTTGGCAGAAATAGCTCCAGAAAGGAACATCGTGCCATTCTAAATCTTGATACATCATCGGAACAACGCAAATTGGGAAATCACCAGCTATGCCTCCGCCAATTTGGAAAAATCCAACGCCTTTGCCGCCAGAGTTTGCTCTATACCAATCGGTTAGAAACATCATGTACTCAATGCCGCTTTTCATTGTTGATGGATTTAGCTCTCCTTTGATACAATAAGATGCGAAAATATTACCCATAGTAGAATCTTCCCATCCCGGAACAATTATCGGTAGATTTTTTTCTGCTGCAGCTAGCATCCAGCTATTTTTAGGATCTATTTCGTAGTATTCCTTAAGATCGCCGCTCAACAACATTTTGTACATATACTCGTGTGGGAAATATCTTTCGCCTTTGTCCTGAGCACCTTTCCACTGTTTGAAAATATTTTTTTGTAAACGACGAAATGCCTCCTCTTCGGGAATACAAGTGTCGGTAACTCGGTTTAAGCCCTGCTCTAGTAAATCCCATTCTTCTTGAGGAGTTAAATCGCGATAATGTGGAACTCTTTTATAGTGAGAATGAGCTACCAAATTCATAATGTCTTCTTCAAGATTGGCTCCTGTGCAAGAAATAATTTGCACTTTGTCCTGACGAATCATCTCGGCTAGAGTTTTACCAAGTTCTGCCGTACTCATTGCACCAGCAAGAGTAATCATCATTTTACCACCTTCGTCAAGGTGTTTTACATAAGCTTTTGATGCATCCACTAGAGTAGCTGCGTTAAAATGCATAAAGTTTTCTTCAATAAACTTTGAAATTGTGCCTTTTGCTTCCATTATTTTTCGAAAATGTAGGTTAATATTTTATAATATAATTTTGCTGCAAGAAAATCGGATGCTGGATGAGCTGGATCTGGTGCGAGTTCAACAATGTCGAACCCAACAATTCGTTTTTGTTTTGCAAGTTTTTTTAATAAGTCGAGGGTAGGATACCACGACATTCCTCCTGGCTCTGGTGTTCCTGTTGCTGCCAAAATAGAAGGGTCGAAATAGTCGAGATCAATAGTTAAGTAAACCTTTTCTCCAAGTTTGTCAATCACTTCTTGTTGCCAATCGTTGCGACAAGCTATATTTTCAGCATAAAAAACTTTATCTTTTTTGACAAATGGTTTCTCAACCACATCCATGCAGCGAATACCAACCTGAACGAGATTTGTATTTTTCGAAGCCCAGTGTAGTGCACATGCATGGTTAAACGGTGTTCCATTGTATTCGGGGCGTAAATCGGAATGGGCATCAAGATGAAGAACAGACAGATTTTCAAACTTTTCGACACTTGCCATAACTGCACCAATTGTAACCGAATGTTCACCTCCAATCATGCTAAACATTTTGCCATCGTTATAGTATTTTAGTGCAGCAGCTTTTACTTGAGCCGTCATTTTTTCAGGATCTGAATCACATTCGAGTGGGTCGCAAAGAAAAACGCCGTGCTTATAAACTTCGCTATCCGACTCAATATCGTAAATCTCCATATTCTCAGATGCTTCCAAAAATGCTTCTGGACCCTTGTCTGCTCCTTTACCCCATGTCGATGTGCCATCGTATGGCACAGGTAGGATTACAACTTTTGCTTTTTCGTATGTTGCAAACTCCTCAGGAATTCCTGCATAAGTTCTATCGGACATATCAGATTTTTTTTAAGCTGCAAAGTTAAATATTTTTAAATAATGCTTGAGCTTTGGAAAATTTATTTAGTTGAAAATGCACTGTTAAATGAATTAATAAATTCGAAAACCAGCTCCAAACTCGATATAGTCGGCAGTTGTTGTGTGGGTTTTTAAACTAACGTTTGTAAAAAATCTTTCGGCAAATGTGTATCTTAGACCAATCTTGGAATAAACTAAAAACTTTTCATTATCCTTATAGCTATTTATGACATATGTTCCAAGATGCATAAATAATGACAGTTCGTCAGTTAAATAGACTTCGTGCAAAGCATGTATGCCAACTCTGAAAAGATTTTGAACACCGTTGTAATCATCATTTAATAGAGGTTTTAACGATGGGTCAAAAATTATATTTATTCCACCACCAAAACTACGCTTTTTTGTTAGTCGTGATGCTACATCAAATACGACTGAATTGATAAAATATTTTTTGTTTTCGTATGTTGAGTTTTCCTTAACAGATGCGGCATAATAAGCCGATATTTCGAGTTCCTTATTGTACATGTATGGAATTGTTCTGCGTGGCAACGAATAATTATAGGCGGAGTAAAGATATTTCAAACCAAAATTGACACTTACCTGATTTAAGCCAAGGTTTGGAGATTCGATTGACCCACTCGAAAAATGATTAAAACTGAATCCGCCCGAGAAATATAGTGGGAAATCGAATGGTTTTACATCTGCCAACAACGAAAAATGAAGATGTGCATTAAAATGAGATCCTATGGCAATGTTGTAATAATTGGCTCTGGTATCAAATTTATCTGAAATGTAAGCAACACCTGTTCCTAGCCGATATTTAAGAATAAATGCATCAGTCTCAACTACAGGAATTCCATAAAAGAAAAACAGCGACTGAGAAAATCCAAAAATATTTATATTGCCTAAACCTCCCATTAAATACCCAACTCCTAACTCGGGAAATCGCCATGTATGTTGCCATGGTTTGGTGCCATCAGTTTTAATTGAATAGTTTATTTCACCTATAAATACGTTGCTTTTAATAAGGTAATTCATGTAACTGTGATGCGGTAGTGTTATTCCATAATGGGCTTTAAATTCAAACTGGTTAAAGTATGAATTATAACTCTGTGCCCCTGCTAAAAGTGTAGCAAGTGTTAAAAGCAATATCACCGCAAATCTTTTCATCATCATTAATAAAAATGTAAAATTACATTGCTAATTGCAAACTAAATCTGGTTTTGAAAAAAAAAGTTAACAGGCAAAGTTTGATAACATCGTGATTTAAGGTTTAAGCTATACATCTAATTATTTTCTAACATACATTAAGTTAAACAAGATTTTTTTTTACTTTTGTAGTTTGTAAAATTTGCAAATCATGAAAATTAAAATATTTACTGGCTTAATTTTGGTTTTAGTTCTTTTAGCTTTTGGCAGCTGCCGAACTTTGCGACCATCAGATATGTTTCAGACAGATGAAACCTACCCTATTGCATCATTTGAGCCTTCAAAAACTGAATATATTATTAAGCCATACGATAAGATTTCTTTAAGAGTTGTAAGTAATGTTGGAGAGTCTTTTTTTGGTACCGGCTCAATGAACGAGCAGTCTGGTTCGTCAAATTATCAGCGTAATCAAAATGGATTTGAGTTTCCGGTCGAATTCGACGGAATGGTAAAAGTGCCTATTTTAGGGCGCGTTCAGGTAAGCGGAATGACTGTTAGGCAGGCCGAAAAATATATGGAAGAGCAATATGCCGATTATTTTGTTGATCCGTTTGTACTTATCAGTGTTACCAATCGTAAAGTAATGATTTTTATGGATAGTGGAACCAAAGCCTCCATTGTCGAAATGCCCAGCGAGAATCTTACTTTAATTGAGGCAATTGCAGAAGTTGGTGGAATAAGCGAAATAAGCCGTTCGTACAGAATAAAACTTATAAGAGGCGACTTAACCAAAAATCCAGAGGTTTATTACTGGAACATTTCAAATCTTTCAGACCTTAAAGACTCTAACATTTTTCTCGAAGCGAACGATATTATTTATATAGATAGTAAGCCACAATATGTGTCAAGAGTTTTAAAAGAAGCATCGCCTTATCTTACACTTGTAACAACTTTAGTTACTGTTTACGGGGTATTTTTTAAACTTAACAACCCAAACTAGATTCAGATGGAA
>JAQVGK010000373.1 GCA_028696755.1 Bacteroidales bacterium
ATTTTGTTTTAGGAGCAACAGACAAAAATATTTGGTTTGCTCCAGGCAACGAAAAGCCTGAAACAACAAAAGATGTAGATTTTGCTTTATATGTTGCACATCCTGATGATTATATTAATCTAAAGCACAGGCTTATTTATGAATACAATTATGTTAAGAGTACTGTTAACGAGTATTGTTTGATTACTCCCCAAGGTCGGCAAGTTGATTTATTACCGTTTAGCGAAACAAAAAGACAAAATTTAAAAATTCTTGATGCTGTAGGAATTGCAACAATGAATTTTGATGGTTTTAAAGAAGCGTACAAATTCGGAGTGCAACAAACAATAATTGATTCCGAGATTTACAATGTATGTTCAATACCTGCAATAGTTGTGTTGAAACTAATTGCTTTTGACGATCGTCCCGAGCACAGGATAAAGGATGTTAAAGATATTAATTCAATTTGCAATCATTATCATAATATCGAAGATAGTTTTATTTGGTCAGAATACAGCGATTTATATTCTGATAATCTTAGTCATCAAGAGGTTGCTATGATTGCGTTAGGTAGAGAAATGAAGAAAATCATCAATTCAAACAAAAACTTGCAACTACGAATTATTGAAATACTTGATAATGCCTTAAATGAGAGAAATGATTTACTGCGATATATGATCGAAGATTCGATTAGCGAAACAATTGAAATGAAAGCTGGCATAATTAAATTGATAAAACTTGGGCTTCTAAATTAGAATTGTCTCAAATCATCAGTCTGTTCACTTTTATTTCGTGTTCTCGATTCGTGAACATTTATTAAGGATGAACAAATGTAGGAGTTGTAGAGCGTATTTGATTAAGAGATTTTATTAGCTGTGTAAATTCTGCACACAAAATAAATTTGTATTTTTAAAACACATATAGTATATTTGCAATTCGCGATTCGCGAATCGCGAATTGCAAATAAAAATTTGAAACTATGAAAATACACAAAGGAATGCGTCCACAAGATGTGGCAATACTCTTAAAAATTGCTACATTAAATAATCCATCATGGCAAAATAAAGATATTTCAAATTCGTTAAGTATCAGTCCATCAGAGGTTTCTGAGGCAATCAAACGTTGTACTTTTGCAAAATTACTTGGTGTGTCAGGCAGGAATATTCATATTAATTCATTAAAGGAGTTTTTAGTATACGGTCTTAAATATGTTTTTCCGGTTGAGCCAGGAGCAATTGTAAGAGGAATACCAACTGCTCATTCTGCATCTCCATTAAACAGTAGAATTACTTCCAATTCTGATATTTATGTCTGGCAATATGATGAAGGGGATTTTCGTGGGCAGCAAATAGAACCATTGTACAAAACCATTCCTAAAGCAGCTTTGCAAGATTCTCGTTTTTATGAACTTTTAGCAATTGTGGATGGATTAAGAGTGGGTAGGGCACGCGAGATTGCAATTGCAATTGAAGAACTTGATAGACGCTTAAATTATGAATAGAAAATCTAACCTACAAATGTTGGCAATTGTTGCTGAAGGATTGCAGGAACTTGCAGATAAAGTGGTTTTTGTTGGTGGCGCTGTTGCTGAATTGTATGCTGATAATGCTGCATTATCTGAAATTAGACCAACAAATGATGTTGATTGTATGATCGAAATCAATAGAATTTCAGATCATGCTAAACTTGAAGATGATTTGAGAAAGAAGGGCTTTGCAAATGACATGACACCTGGTGCTCCTATTTGCAGATGGGTTTATCATGGTATTATCGTTGATGTTATGCCTACCAACGATAAAATTCTAGGTTTTAGCAACATTTGGTATTCCGAAGGAATCAAATCTAGAGAAGAAGTAAAAATTTCAAATGAAATTGCAATATTTATTTTGCCAGTTGAATATTACCTTGCTACAAAAATTGCAGCTCATAATTCCAGAGGAGGTTCCGACTTGCGTCAAAGCCACGATTTTGAGGATATCGTTTATATTGTTAATAATTGTTCTGACTTGGCTAAAAAGATAACAGATACCAACGTTATGAAGTATTTATCCGATGAGTTTTTGAAATTATTAAATAATAAAGGATTAAATGAAGGAATTGAATCATCATTGCCTTATGGTTCTGGCGCAACAAGGGTTTTAAAAATTGTAAATGTAATGACTCAAATTTCTGAGTTGTAATAATCATTTCATTTTACATCTTGATAGAATTTAATAGAGTCATTCTACTGTAAATAATTCCAATTACCGTATAAAAAACAAAATTGTGATATTAATTGAATTGAATAACAAGCCATTTTTCCGATTTTTTTAAAAATTTGCAAAAACATTTGGTATATTGTACGGTAAATGTAAATAAATACCGTATATTTGTGCAAAAGTTTAATGTGGTTAAAAGATGGAAAATAAAATTTACAAACTGCTAGAAGAGAACAACGGATATCTGCAATCGAGCCAGCTAAACGAGCGTTCGGAGAAATACATGCTTAAAAAAATGCTCGATAGTGGTAAGCTTGAGAAAGTTAAACATGGTCTATATCGCGATCCTCAAATGGCTTCAAATGATGGCTGGGGCGAAATCTGCCGAATTGTTCCGTCTGGCGTGCTGTGTCTATACTCTGCTTGGTATTACTATGAACTAACAACTTTTATTTCAAGCTCTGTTCATGTAGCAATTAAGAATAAACAAAAGATTGTTCTGCCCGATTATCCACCAATAGATCTTTATTATTGGACAGACAAATATCACGAACTAGGGCAAATAAAAGCTATTCATAATGAAGAGCCAATTGTAATTTATGATCTTGAAAAATCGGTTTGCGATGCTGTAAAGTTTCGTAATAAAGTTGGAATGGATATGTGTTCTGAGATTCTTAAGAATTACGTAAAACGTAAAGATCGCAATCTTGATCAGCTTCTGAAATACGCTAAAATTATGAGGGTTTCGGAAATCATGAGTAAATATCTAACTGTAATGCTATGAAAAATTCGATAGAGTCGTTAAAGGCAAGATTAAGGAATGTTTCTAATAGAGAGGGAATTGATTACCAATTAATACTTACAAGGTATTTTCACGAACGTTTCTTGTTTCGCCTTTCAATTTCTGGCTACAAAGATAATTTTATGTTAAAAGGTGGGAATTTATTATATGCTATTGAAGGACTTAGTTCACGTCCTACCATGGATATTGATTTTTTAGGTGTTCATTTATCATCTAGTATCGAAGAAATTAAGAACAAGTTCGTAGAAATATGTAAAATCGATTATCCTGTTGATGCGGTAAACTTTGAAGCTGACTCAATTATTGCAGAACTTATTACATCTCAAGATAAGTATAGTGGTGTGCGGTTATTCATTAAATCAAATTTGGGATCAATCCGCCATCTGTTACAAATTGATATTGGTTTTGGTGACATAGTTACGCCAAGTCCATGTTCTTTAAGTTATCCAGTTTTATTAGTTGACTTAGCTACCCCAAATATTATTGCATATTCAAATGAAACTGTTATCGCAGAAAAGTTTCAGGCCATGATAGAACTTTCAGCTTTCAATAGCAGAATGAAGGATTTTTTTGATGTATATAATTTGATCAAGAATAAAAATTTTGATAAGAGTGTTTTAAAGGATGCAATATTAGCAACTTTTAGAAATCGTAGTACGAGTTATGTTGAAAATCACATTTTATTTAGGGTCTGCTGAAAAACTCAACACTGTTCTAAATAGTGTCTATTTAACACCGCTATTTAGGTTAAATATAAAATTATTTAGGATATAGTTAAAGTGGAAACTATACTAATAAACTACGGGATTTATATTTACTGCCTAACTTTCTTGCTTGATCAAGAAAGTTACAAAGAAATCAAGGCAAAACAAAGGTTATTCGCTACGCTCATGAGGGCTACGCCGTTCCCAACGCACCTCGAGACGAAACAAAAGAATTGTACGTCGACCTTGGCCTAAAACAAATGCCATGCACCTTTGGCCAATACTCAAATATTTGTTTTAGAGAACGACATGTCGGCTCGACACAATTCTAATTGTTTCGCCCTCACCGCTTGAGCTGCCCGCCGTTTTACTCGCAAGCTCGTGAGCTAAAGGTTGCCCGGCCCTCCCGCGGAGCTTCGAATACTATTTTGTCGCATTTATCCGGATATTTTTGTCCCGTTTTCATTTCGAGATTAAA
>JAQVGK010000374.1 GCA_028696755.1 Bacteroidales bacterium
GAGATTAAAATATACTGCAAGGTTTTTTAAATCATTTACTATTTTTGCTTGCACTAAATCGGTCAAAATATCAACAATTTTGGCTTAGAATCAAGTGTTGTAAAGTTTTTCAGTAGTCCCTATTTAGCACTGATTTTGCCGAAAACGAAAACCGAATAATTATGTGGAACGCTTTTCTGCGAAAAATAAAGTTTAAAGAAAATCTGCAATTTAATTTAGTTCAAGCTGAAATCTGTTCTGTATTAAAGCCAATTTGGGAAGAAATGAAAACCAATATTTAAATAAGCTTCCATTCCCTCAACCCCTTATCCCAATTTACCAAATATAACTTTTCGCTCGCACGGGTAATGCCAGTGTAGAGCCAGCGTGTAAACGCATATCGGTCTTCGGGTTTAAGTTCGTCGGGTTTTAAGTAGCCATGATCGAGAAAAACAGCTTTCCACTGTCCGCCTTGTGCTTTGTGGCAAGTAATAGCATAAGCAAATTTTATTTGCAAAGCATTAAAATATGGATCGGCCAAAATAGCTTCGTGGCGTTTTTTTGAGTCGGTGATGTCGGCATAATCTTCTTGAAGCTGGGCATAAAGATTCTTGTAATAATCAGATTCCATAGATGGCTGATCGGATGTGAGTGTGTCGAGTATTGCTTTCACATCACATTCGAGTTCGGGGTAATCGACAAATCGAATGCTTAAATCCACATAGCGATGATCATATAATTCATATTTTTTGCCAACTCGTCTTACTTCTACAATATCACCATTCGCAATGAAATCAATTTCTTCGTTTTCGGGCAGCCACGAGTAATTGTTTTTTACTACCATCAATAAATCACCATGCGAAATTTCTTCTTCTTTCCACAAAATGCGGCTGCGAATTCCGATATTATATTTTCCAGCTGTTTTATTTGACCTGCAAATTACTTTAGTTTCATCTTCTCCATATTTCGAATAGCAGTTCTCGAGCTCTTCGAGCAATTCGGCCCCATTTAAAAAAATAACATCTTTGAATTCAGCATTTAATTTTGGTAAAGGAGTTGCTTCGTTTCCAAGATTCAACCGCAAGTTTGTTGCATTTTCGAGTATTCCCGATTCGCTACTTTGGCGCACCACCTCGTTAAGTTCCGACTCAAATACTTTCATGTCGAGCGAATTTAGATATGATTTGTCGAGCGCTGGACTAAGGAGAGTTCCAACGGGAGGTAATTGAGCAGTGTCGCCAACAAGAATTAAACGGCAATTATTATCATTAAAAACAAAAGAAAGTAAATCTTCGAGAAGTCGTCCCGAGCCGAACATAGAGCCAGATAAATCGCCGTTTCCAATCATCGAAGCTTCATCCACGATAAAAATTGTATCCCTGAATTTATTAAAGTTTAAACCAAAACCGCTATCAGCAGTTTTTGATGATTTTTTGCGGTAAATGCATTTATGGATTGTGTATGCTGGCTTTCCAGAGTATAAAGAAAGTACCTTAGCAGCTCTGCCTGTTGGGGCCATAAGTACTGTATTTATCTTTAATTCGCTGAGAGTATTTATTAGTGCCGAAATCAACGTTGTTTTTCCAGTTCCTGCATATCCTTTAAGTAGAAAAATGCAAAACTTGTTATTATCTTCTATAAAAGACAATAAATTGTTAACAGCCATCGTTTGTCCTGTTGTAGGTTTGTGACCAATTTTATCGGTTATGCGGCTGTTGAAAAACTTTTGAAACATTAAATATTTTTAAAGTTAATTGTCTTTTGATTTAAAAAAAAATAAATTATTTTTGCAAAACTAAAATTAAAATTTCTAATAATGAATAAAACAGTTGGGATTATTATTAAAATCGCTCTCGTTGCAGTGATAGCGCTATTAGGGTATTTTATTATTGCGGGAATTAAAAAGCCTATAGATTTTGAAACCGAGAAAGATAAACGTTTTGAGATGACTATCAGCAGGCTTAAAGACATTAGAACTGCACAAATTGCTTACAAAGAGTACAACGGTTATTATACTCCTTCATTTGATACATTAGTTCAATTTATTAAAGAAGGTGATATTAGAGTTATTCGTGCTATTGGTTTCGTTCCAGACTCGTTAACAGAAGCGGAGGCATTAAAGCTTGGTCTTGTTTCACGTGATACATTCTTTATTCCAATAAAAGACTCACTATTTAAACATGTAAAGTATAATTTAGATTCTCTTGGGTTTATTCCATGTGGTAATCATGCAAAATTTAAAATGGATACTACTTCGGTTTTAACAGGTTCAGGTGTTATGGTTAAAGTTTTTGAAGCTCGTGTTTCTTATTGGGATGTTTTAGATGGACTTGATAAGCAGCTAATCATTAACTTCAATGCTGAAAAAAGACAAAGAGCCTCGGTTGATGTTTATGTTAACAGTACAAAAGTACTCGAAAATCTTAGCCTTCTAAACGGTAAAGGTCCACAAAGCCATGATTTTGAAGCTAGCAAGGGAGATACAATTATTGTTTCTTATGCAGCTGGAGCTTGGCCACACGAGAACTATTTCGAAATTGTGGATCCAGCTGGAAAGTATTTGTTAAAGAAACACACTCCAGATCCACAGCCAGGAAGCGCATGGAGAAGCAAGCCATTAACAAGTGGAGGTAAATTCTCTATCAGACTTGGTGACGAGCACGGCGATGGCTGGTGCGGTGGATTAGGTGTTGGTAGCTTGATTGAGGCTAATAATAATGCCGGTAACTGGGAGTAATCTCATGAAACTAGCCGACATTCGAGACAAAAATATTGATTATTACGAAAAATCAAATTTAGAACTGTCCATTCTCTTCACTGGGGATGGACTTTCTTACTCTTTGAAGGTGCAGAACGAAATGCGCTTTGTGGCTTTAAAAAGTGTTGTTTTTGAAAAAGGAACTGATTACTTGGACAATTGTCGTCGAGAATTAGATAAAATTCCGATAGATAGTAAATATTTTGAAACGCGTTTTATTATTGCAGATAACCGCCAGACTATTGTTCCTGATGCAATCTTTAATGAATCTGATACCGTTGATTATTGGAATTTGAATTTTAAGAATGATGATAAATCAGAAATAAACAACTTTTATCTTCCAAAATCGCAAACTCGAATTGTTTTTTCAGTAAATCAAGATTTAAAGCAGATTTTTGATTCTTGTTCATCGAAGAAATCTGTTTTACCTTCGGCAGCACCATTTATTGAATTTAATTATAAGCGCAATCGTTTGCTCGATAATCCCGAAAAACCTAGAGTTTATGTTCAGGTTTATGATGGCTATGCCGAGATTTTAGTAATTGAGAATTATATCATTAAGCTTTTCAATACTTTTTGCTTTAACACTCAAAACGACTTGCTTTATCATATAATAAATATTTTCGAGCAATTACGGCTTTCAACTAAAGCTGCTGAGATTGTTTTCTCTGGCTTTATTGATACTGATAGCTTGGCAGTATTAAATCTCAGAAAATTTGTTGGATCAGTTTATTTTGAGTCTCAAAACATAGGATTGCGCTATTATTATCAGTTTCAGGAGATACCTCCGCATTACTTTTTTTATCAGATGAATTCATAACTATGCGTATTATTGGAGGGAAATACCGAGGAAAGATTTTTAATCCACCTGCGAATTTGCGTGCTCGTCCTACAACCGACTATGCAAAGGAAGCCTTGTTTAATGTTATAAACAATCTTTATAATTTCGAGAATTTAGAGATTCTTGATTTATTTAGTGGAACTGGAAGTATTTCTTACGAGTTTATTAGTCGGGGTAGTCGTTTGGTAACGGCTGTTGAGTTAAATCCTAATCATGTTAAGTTTATCACCCGACAGTTTGAGGCTCTAACTGCTCAAGATGCTACTGTTGTTAAGGCCGATGCATTTAGATATTTGTCATCTTGCCGACGCAAGTTCGACATAATATTTGCCGATCCACCTTACGACATTCCTAATACAATCGAAATTTATGACTTGGTTTTTAAGAATAAATTATTGAAGGAAGATTCCTTATTAATTATTGAACATTCTGATAACCTAGATTTTTCGTCATTTCCTTTCTTCAGTGAACTAAGAAAATATGGAAGTGTACACTTTAGCTTCTTTAGCAACGAATCAGAAAAATGATACAATAATTTCTTTTACAAAAAGGAAAGCTATAAAGCAGGAAACAACCAGTTTTA
>JAQVGK010000375.1 GCA_028696755.1 Bacteroidales bacterium
AGTTCGTTACTTAGTGATTTGTTTTTTGAACGAATAATTAGTATGAAAAAGAATAAAATTATTACCAATAGTACTACTACTGATGATCTGAAAATCTCATAAAACATATTTGTTCTCCATTCCGATGCATCAAAATCCATCCCAAAAATAGCAATTACCTCTCCACTAACGGGGTGATGAACGGGAATAAAAACGCTAATCCAAGTACCCCATCTGTCTTTGATAGGATCGGTGATTATGATACTATCAAGCCTATATGTGTCAAAACAAGTTTGATCGGCTTCAGTGTATTCTTGTCCAGCAGGAGAACAGTCCTCTGAGTTAGAAGGTTCAGAGTCTGCAATGAAAATTATTTTATCTGATCTTAATGTGTAATAGTAACAAAATCGTGCATTGGAGTTTATCTTTATTACATCATTGAGTTTTTTCTTTAATAATTTATATTCATACTTAAGTGTGTCAGTTGGAATTGCAGAAAGACTATCAAGAAGGTTGTGAGGTATTAAAGTTTCTGTTGTAGAAGCAATTCTTAAGACAGATTCTACTTTTTTCCTTTCAATACGTTTGTAGGTGTAGTAAATGTAAATTGAACCGACAATCAATACTATTAAAAATAGAATTGTTTCGGGAATGACTTTGCGTAATTTAAACCAAAATTGCTGCATCAACCAAGTCCAATGATTTTCAAACCAAAATTACAAAAATTTATGATAAATGCATTATTTGTTGAAAAATTTATTTGAGATTTTGACTTTTTAGGAAGGCAAATAAATAGCTATTGAATTTCATTCTATAATTCTAATACTGGATGTCGCCAAGAAAATGTAACTTAGGGTTTTGGTGATTGTAAAAATTAAAAATGAGGCAGATTGTTTTACCAAAACTAAGGTAAATTACAAGATGTATTCACCAAAATGTCTCGAAGCCACCGATTAATCCTTCCTCATATCCCCAATCAAATCAGCGACATTTTTATATCCATATTTCCTGCAATAATAATCTATACCCTCGACAATTTTAATTGTAATTGCAGGGTCGATAAAGTTTGCTGTACCAACCTGAATACATGAAGCCCCAGCAAGCATAAATTCGATTGCATCGTCGGCATTCATAATTCCGCCTAAACCGCACACTGGAATCTTAACAGCATTTGATACTTGCCAAACCATACGCAAAGCAATAGGTTTTATTGCTGGTCCAGATAAACCGCCAGTAATTGTCGATAGTTTTGGTTTACGAGTCCTCACATCGATTGCCATTCCGAGGAAAGTGTTAACAAGAGAAACGCTGTCGGCTCCTTGAGCCTCAACAGTTTGAGCAATGGAAACTATATCCGTAACATTTGGAGAAAGTTTTACCATCAAATGTTTTTTGTAAACTTTGCGCACTTCCTTAACCACTTCGGCAGCCGAAACACAACTGGTTCCAAAAGCCATTCCGCCTTCTTTGACATTTGGGCAAGAAATATTGAGTTCTATTCCTGGAATGTTGTCGAGAGTATTTACCATCTCAGCTGTAGCAACGTAATCTTCGATTACCGAGCCCGAGACATTAACTAGAATATTTGTGTTTAAGTCTTTGATTTGTGGGTAAATATTTTCGCAAAAATATTTCACTCCCTTGTTTTGCAGTCCAACAGCATTGAGCATACCCGATGCAGTTTCTGCCATTCGTGGGTAAGGGTTTCCTTCGCGATGATGAAGAGTCGTCCCTTTAACAATAAATCCACCGAGCTTGTTTAAATCAATAAAATCTTCGAATTCGGTTCCATAACCGAAAGTTCCAGATGCTGTGAGTACCGGATTTTTTAGTTTTAATCCGTTAAAATTTATTTCATGATTTACCATACTAATTCTTTTGCGTTAAAAACTGGACCTTCAGTGCATACACATTTGTGACCTTCTGTGGTGTTTTGTACACAACACAGACATGCGCCAATCCCACAAGCCATAGTGTTTTCGAGGGATAATTCACATTCAACGTTGTGTTCTATTGCCCAAACTGCAAGATTCTTTAACATTATCTCTGGACCGCAGGCATATATTCTTTCGTAGTTGAAATGCCCACCAGTAAAAATAGAGTGATTTAAAACATTTCCTTTCTCCCCAAAACTTCCATCTTCGGTGGTGAAGAATATGTTGCCATATTTTTCAAATTTATCTTTTCTTAAAATGCTTTCTTTATCGCGATAACCCATAAGTAATGATGGATTAAAACCGAATTGCATAAAATATTTTGCTGTGTACAACATTGGAGCAACTCCACAACCTCCACCAACTAAAAGGATTTTATCACTAATAGGTAGCGAAAATGAATTTCCCAGTGGATAGACCAGGTTCAGCATTTGTCCAGCCTTGATTTCGGAAAGTTTCTTTGTCCCTTCTCCAGCAATTCGGACCAACAAGGTTAATGTGTTCTTTTCATAATTTACATCGTGAACACTTATCGGTCGGCGTAAAAACGTATTTGGCGAATCTTCAATTTTTACTTCGACAAACTGCGCTGGTAAAATAAGTGGCAATTCTTCTTCGGGACGTAGTTTTAATAGGTAATAATTGTCGTTAAGTTTCTGATTAACAATTACTTCAAAATCATTTATAAATTTCTTCATCGTGTAATTTATTGACTTACAAAAATAATTAATAATTGCGCGATACGAAGAGTTTTTAATAGATTGTTGATAAAAAATAAAAATGTGTTTTATCTGTGTTATATGCTTTAATATTTTTGAGGTATGATTATTGCAAATTGTTGCCAAACTTTTAAAAATAGTGGTTATGAAAAGTATTATGATTATCTCTTTTCTAATATTAATTGGTTTTACTGCCTGCAAGCCTAAATCAGATGTGATAAATGAATCGGAGAATAATTACACAGATGAGAAAGTAGTAATTGATAAACCAGTTGCAATTAAAGAAGTCACGCTCAAGTTGGACGAGTCAGTAAAAATTGTAAAGAAATCACAAAATGATAAGCTTACAGATTTTGCATTTAAAAGCTTTTCAGAGATGACTTCAGAGAAACCCGAAAAAAATACTGCGTATTCTCCAGTTTCTTTAAATATTGCGATGGGAATGGTTTATAGTGGCGCTCGCAATGCTACAGCCAGTGAAATTAGCAATGTTATGGGCTTTAATAAGCATGATGAGAATTTTTTCGGAGAGTTTTCCGACTATCTTAATTATCTAAACTCGTTGGCAATTGATACTGCTCTTGATTTTAATCTTGCAAATAGAGTTTTTCTTGAGAATACCTATGAAATATTACCCGAATATCGCGCTGTTATTTCTAAATATTTTGATGGCGCCTTCCAGAATTGTGATTTTAGAAATAATTATCGCATAGAAGAAAAAAATATCAACACTTGGGTTAGTAAGATGACCAAGGATAGAATTAATAATTTATTGCCTGATGGAATTTTGGATGAAACCACACGAATGGTACTTGTTAATGCAATTTATATCAAGTCGAAATGGAAATATCCTTTTGATAAAGCAAGAACTAGAGAGAGAGACTTTTTTGTAAATCAAGGCAGAACAGTTAAAGTCGATTTTATGATTCAAAAGCAGGAATGGATAAAATATTGTGATATGGATGGTTATCAGGTTATAGAATTGCCATATACAAGCAAGGACCTTTCATTATTAATTATTCTTCCTAAAAATAGTAATTCGGAAAATTTGCATGACTTAATTCCAAGTGGAGATTTATACATGTCTTTCTGCAGAAACATGAAATACGAAGAAGTGTATATGGAAATTCCAAAGTTTAATACTCAAAGCTCTTTTATGCTTGCAAAAGACTTGAATAAAATGGGAATTAAGTCTGCTTTTGGAGCTGCCGATTTTTCAGGCATTACTGCTGATAACGATTTGGCAATAAGTGAAGTGATACAGAAAGTATTTTTCGAGATGGATGAAAAAGGGTCAGAAGCAGCAGCTGCTACTGCGGTGGTGATGTATTACACTTCTTCGGTATCAGACTACAACCCAAAAATTACTTACAACTTTATCGCAAACCGCCCATTTATCTATGTCCTTAAAGAAAATCGTTACAACACACCCCTTTTCATTGGACAGTTTGTCGACCTTGAAGAGTAGCGGATCAAGAAACATAAGTGTCCAAAAACACTGTTAACCAAGTCCCCCAACCGCAAA
>JAQVGK010000376.1 GCA_028696755.1 Bacteroidales bacterium
ATTCGACAAGTTATTAAAGCAAAATGTCTCGAAGCCACCGCATTCATGTTTCCAAATCCTACGGTTTTTCGCTCTGTGTTTTCTTCTCCATTTGCGTATACACGTTGAGATTGTTAAGGTTTACGATATGGACATCTTTAAAGAAGTAATTTAGAATTTTATCGTATGTGTAACCTTTTGATGCCATTGTATTTGCACTTTCTTGCGATAATCCTGCTCCGTGGCCAGATCCTTTTCCATTAACGGTGATTACGCCACTTTTGTCGAGGCTCATGTCAAAGTAAGATGATTTCCAGCCTAAATCGCTTCTTACAGCTGTGAGTTTAACCGAATCAGCACCTATTTTATATGCAGAAATTCTACCATTTGGCATTTTAACAATTAAATCCTTAACGAGTTTGGTATTAGCGGTTTTAGAGCCACGTTTTACGAGAAATTCCTGCCATTCTACACCTGGAATAAGTAATTTCCATGAATAATTTTTACCATAAACCGCAAATGTATCTTTTACAGGTCGCAAATAATCAACTTTCTTATTTAAAACATGGTATCCGTCGGCAGTATATCCACCGCTATTAAGATGGTATAAAGGCTGAATAATGTTTGTGTATTTATCGACCATAACCATATTTGCGGTTTTCTTTGTTCCCTGAATAATTACTCTATTTGAAGCCTTATTCTTGTAGATTTGACAATGCGAACCATCGCAAAAATCGAATCCTTCAGTATTATGTTTCGAAAGATTAAATATTGTTGCTGTTCTAAGCATTACAGCCATAACCTTGTAGTATTCTTCAGAAGTAATTGATGCCCCTTCTGCTTCAACAATACCAGCAACATAAGATTCAATGTTTACATAATTGATTGCAAAAATGTAATAGTCATGAAGTTTTACTTTAAGCCACCCTTCGTAACACCTTGCAGCTTCTACAGATCCGGTATAGTTAATAAAGAATGATGCTTCGCCAGAATTCACGATTCTAATTTCTTTATCAGTGGCAAATGCTTTGGCTCGATTGCGGTAAACGAGGTATTCTGATTCTTTAATAATATTTATGTTCTCTCCTATTTCCAATGTGTCCACAATCTTGCGATCGTCGTAAACAAAATATTTTCCTTTTTGAACGGTAAGAGTAACTCCTTGAGGCTTTCTATCATAATAAAGAGCAACAGAAATTTCTTGAGCAAGCGCTACCAAGCCCAAAAAACTAAATATGACACTAGTCATAAACCTATTCATTTCACATTCTCTTTATTATACTTTCAGCTATTCTATGGTAAATACCTGGGGTATTTAATTCATGAAACAAAGATAAATAATTTTTTTTGACAGCTTCAATTTTTTCTCCACCGGGGAGAATATTTTTTAATTCCTCGACAATTTTTATCTTATTTAAGTCCTTCTGTATCAGCTCTTTAACTGCTGGAGCATCAAGAATAAGATTAACAAGAGAAATATATTTAATGTCGGCAACCATTTTTGCAATTGCAACCGACACTGCACCACCTTTATAACAAACGACCTGAGGAACTCCAAATAATGCAGCTTCGAGGGTTGCAGTACCAGATTTAACTAATCCGGCAGTTGAGTGCGACAATATATCGTAAGTCTTTCCAAAAATCAGTCTTACATTACCTGATTTAATATAAGGTTCATAATAATCTTCGGATACAGAAGGCGAACCAGTAATAACAAATTCATAATCTGGGAAATCATCGGCAACTTCGGACATGAGCGGTAGCATGTGTTTAATCTCTTGTTTACGACTTCCTGCCATTAATGCAACAATTGGCTTCCCACTCAGATTATTTTGCTTACAGAACTCTTCAAATGGAATTCTGGGATGGTTATTTACTGCATCAACCAGAGGATGTCCCTGAAATTCGACTTCGATACCATATTTAGCATAGAATTCTTGCTCAAAAGGTAAAATTACATACATCCTATCGGTGTAATCGCGCACCTTATAGACTCTGTTGGCCTTCCAAGCCCATACGTTTGGCGAAATAAAATAAATTGATTTAAATCCATTATTTTTAACCCATTTTGCCATCCTAAGGTTAAAACCAGGATAATCAACAAAAATTACAGCATCAGGCTGATATTCCTTTATCTGCTTCTTACACAGAGCAAAATTTTTCTTAATTGTGTTGATATTCTGAACAACTTCGACAAAACCCATAAACGCAAGATCGCGAATATGTTTGTGCACCTTCACTCCTGCTGCAATCATCAGGTCGCCACCCCAGCCTTCGAACTGTGAATTCTCGTGTTCGAGTTTTAGTTCGTTGACTAGATGCGATCCGTGTAAATCGCCTGATGCTTCGCCAGCAATAATGAAGAATTTCATTATGCAAATTTTACAACAACAACCAAAAGCACATAAATTATCACAGAAACAATAACGCCTTTAATTGCATACCAGTAATCAAGTTTTTTAAACACGAAAAACATTATCAAACTTGGAAGCATGCAAATGCTAAGCACGGCAGTAATAGCTTCTTCGCGCATTAGAGTATCAACAAAGTCCTTTAGTTTAAGTCCATCGTTTGATGACAAATTGTACATGTAATAAGCAAAAAAACTGATTATTGGTAAAATCATTCCAGCAACAAGTCCAACCCAAGGCTTGTTGTACTTTTTAATCATATTTGGTTTTGCGTCCATAATTTTTATTTGTTATAACGTTTTTTTAATAATTCCATTGTGTTATACTCTGTAAAATCAATTTCCACAGGCACTACCGAATCATAATTGTTTGCCAATGCCCACTCGTCCGACTCTAAATTCTCTGGTTCGAAATTCTGGAAATTCCCGGTAAGCCAATAATATTCGCCTCCATAAGGATCGGTACGTTTCTCAAATTCTTCTTTCCAAACTCCAGTGGTTTGTTTACAAACTTTTATCCCTTTGTAATCCTGTTCTGCAATTACTGGAAAATTTACATTTAATGCAACTTGTGCTGGCAATCCATTTTCGAGAACATCTCTGATAATTTCTGGTCCATACTTTACTACAAGGCTAAAATCTGCATTTTTGGAGTGATCCAATACCGAAAATCCAATAGCAGGAATCCCATACAAACTTGCTTCTATAGCTGCACCCATGGTTCCCGAATAAATAACGCTTATTGCCGAATTTGATCCATGATTTATTCCTGAGACCATAAGATCGGGCTTACGAGGCAAGAGTTGATTTATTGCAAGTTTTACACAATCTACAGGAGTTCCAGGTACAGCAACAATGCTAAGCTCCTCTCCCATTTTTATCTTTCGTGTGCGCAATGGCTCGAGCAGGCTAATAGAATGACTCATACCCGACTGTCCACGTTCCGGCGCAACAACAAATACGTCGCCGAAAGGCTTTACCATTTCAATTAGATTCTCTAATCCTCTGGCATCTATCCCATCATCATTCGACACTAATATCAGTTTTCTATCCTTCACAATCTTTTCAATTTTTTTGCAAAGATAAAAGTTTTGAGTAAAGTTTTTTCTGATGGAATCGGTAATTTGTTAACAGTTAAAAAGTGCCTACCTTCGACTTTGCTCAGGGGGCGGACTGCCTAGAGCGATGCGGTGAGCGCAGTCGAACCGTGCCTAGAGTGTCTAGAGTGCCTAAAGTGCCTAGAGTGCCTAGAGTGCCTAGAGTGCCTAAAGTTAAAAAGGATTGTGCAGTATTTTTGAATTTGCAATGCAGATAGGCATTATTTCTCTCGTAGGAGAATTTTTTGGAGGAATTGCAAACGTCGGTGAATATTACAAATCGATTTCTGTTTGGTCATCTTTTCAACGTTTCCATAACCATTAAGAAGTGCCTAGAGTGCCTAGAGTGCCTAAAGTGCCTAGAGTGTCTAGAGTGCCTAGAGTGCCTAGAGTGTCTAAAGTGTCTAGAGTGTCTAAAGTGCCTAGAGTTAAAAAGGATTGTGCAGGATTTAAGACTTTGCATTGCTGACTAGCATTATTTCTCTCGTAGGAGAATTTTTTGGAGGCAATGCAAACGTAGGTTCAAATTATGAAAATGTAAAATGTATGCCCGTATATTTACCTAAATGATTATCTTTGCACAAAAATTATATAAAATGTCATTAATAAGTTTTATAGAAGAGTTTCCAGATGAAGCAAGTTGCAAGCAAAAGTTTAAGGAATACCG
>JAQVGK010000377.1 GCA_028696755.1 Bacteroidales bacterium
TTGATTTTGGAGTTATTCGCAATTTACCTTTTAGACGCGAACCAAAACTCGATTACAATTCGAGGGAGAATATTTTGATTTACCAAGGAGCCCTAAATAAAGATAGAGGTATTGAGACCATTATTAAATCGATGCAATTTATTAATAATTGCAAATTAATAATAGCTGGCAAAGGTGATCTGGAAGTTCAGTTAAAAGATTTAGCCACGAATTTAGATTTGGACAAAAAAATAAAATTTACAGGCAATCTCGATTTCGAAACACTTTACGAGTTGACATCAAAAGCAAAAATCGGTCTTTCTATTGAATACGGAAATAGCCTTAATTATAAATACGGATTACCAAACAAAATATTCGACTATATTCAAGCTGGAGTGCCAATTCTGTGTTCACCTTTACAAGAAATTGTAAAAATTATCGAGAAATATCAAGTTGGAGTTATACTCGAAAACAATAATGAAGTTTCGCTGGCAAAATTGATAAATGAATTAATTTGTAACGATGAGTATCTAACAAAATTAAATAATAATTGTAAAATTGCTGCAGCAGAATTACATTGGGAAAACGAAGAAAAGATCCTACTAAAAATGTTTAATGATCTTCGTGATTAGCACCACCACAACAACCACCATCAATTCCGCATGCATGCAATTCGTCGTGCTTAGCACAAGTAATCTTTAAACGTTGCATGTCCTTATTCTTACTAATCGAACCCTCAGGAAAGGCTTTCTTTTTGCTAAAGAAAATTCCTATTCCAAGACCTAAGACAACAAGTCCCATTATTACTAACGCCGGTATTAAAAGTTTCCAAATCATGATGCAAAAACAGATTAAAGTAAATTTTGTTTAGCTTCTTCGGTTTTTTTCCCTATGAATCTTATTATTAACCATAAAACAACAATTGAAATCGGAAAAATAATCAATGGACTAATTCCAAATGACACAGGCAATGTTCCAAACAAAATACTTACTGCTGCAACAGAAACCGCATATGGCAACTGAGTCCTAACATGTTGTATATGATTACACGAAGAAGCTAAAGAGCTTAAAATTGTTGTATCCGAAATAGGAGAACAATGATCTCCAAATACAGATCCTGCAATAACTGTAGAAACTACATGAGCAAAAACTGCTAACGATTCATCATGTATCATTCCGTTTTGCTGACAAAGCAACCAAGTTGCAGGCAATATCAAAGGATACATAATTGCCATTGTGCCCCACGACGATCCTGTGCTAAATGAAATTAGTGCCGAAACTATAAAAGTTATAGCTGGTAGGAAGTATGGACTTATTTCGGCCGAACTAATTGCCATTGTTATAAAATCGGCTGTATGCAAATCAGAAACAAGAGCAGCCAGCGACCAGGCCAGAGTTAAAATAAGAATAGCGGTAAGCATAGTTTTAAAGCCCGAAACCATCGAATCCATTGAGTCTCGAAGATTAAGGTTTCTTTGCACAACACTTAAAATAACTGCAGAAAGCAATCCACCTAAAGATGCCCAAATCAAAGATTTATACGAATCAGAATTACCAATAACTGCCGAAAGTTTTGTAATAAACCCCAGACTGCTATTATTCCAGACTTCAGAATCCCAACCTGTATAAATAAGTCCAGCAATTGTTCCAAAAATAATTACTCCCACTGGAATCAATGCATTAAAAGCTCTTGGTACTGCATGTTCGCCGATTTCAAAGTCTTTTAAATCTGATTGTATTTTCTTTTCCATGTCGGCGGCATTTACTCCTTTCTCACGGGCACGAATTTCTGCTTTGTACATACTGCCAAAATCACGTTTCATAAGAATTAGCATTAACATAAATGCAATTGTGAGAATAGGATAAAACGAATATTTTAAACTGGCAAAGAAAACATTGTAAGCACTTACCTCAAGGCCCAAGTCGGTAACCGACGACTGGATATAACTAAGTTCGGCACCAATCCAGGTTGTCACAAAAGCTATAGCGGCAACAGGTGCAGCAGTACTATCAACCAGATACGCTAGCTTTTCGCGCGAAATCCTCAGTTTATCGGTAACCGGTCGCATAGTATTACCTACTACAAGAGTATTGGCATAATCATCAAAAAAGATTATTACACCTAAAAACCATGTAACAATTTGACCCGACCTAGGACTTTTTGCATATTTTGCAAGGAAGTTAATAACCCCTTGCATACCACCATTTTTCGTAATTACATGAACAGTTCCACCAATCAGCATCGAAAAAATTATTATCGAAACATGAGAAGGTTCTGATAATGCTTTAACAATATAAGTATCTGGTATTGCAAACAATCCTTTGAAAAAAGAAGCAAATGCGCCAGCTCCCGAATACAAATAAATAATAAATGTTCCGCTAAATAAACCAAGGAACAACGCAGAAAATACTTCCTTAAAAATAAGCGCAAAAAGTATTGCAATTAAAGGCGGAATAATAGAGAACCAAAGTGGAACAGGACGAACAAGCTTTGATGAAGTAACAGTATCGCATTCAATTTTAATCTCAGATTTACCCGAAAATGCATAGTCAAACTCGGCCTTCCCATCAACAAAATAAACGTCAACTTTATTTTTATTTACCAGAACAGTTGCCATACAGTTGATTTCGGTTACATCTCCAACACTATCAAGTGCAGTAAGTTCTACCCTGCTAATCATTCCATCAATTATCGCAAAATCGGTAACAATTTCCACAGACTTCACTCTGCTTGGTTCAGAAAAAAGATTTGCAGCACTAAAAATTAGAGCTGCAAAAATTAATAATATCTTGAGTTTAAATGTCATTATGATTTAACCCAAGCAGTTACCTGATCGGGAGTTGGATTTGTAAATCCAAGTTTGTGCTTTTTATTCCAACCGCACAAAATCTGATGTAATTTACCAGGATTCGCTTCGTGAAGTTGCTTTAAAGATGTAAAACCTGCTTTTAGAAGCACTTTTGCCCACTCTTCTGGAATTCCTTTTGCCACAAACACAGATTCATCAAAAATTTCAGCTTTTTTCTCAGGTTTCATTTGCGGAAACAACAATACATCCTGAATCGACAGATTATTTGTCATAAACATTGTCAATCTATCAATACCGATTCCCATTCCCGAGTTTGGCGGCATACCATATTCCAAAGCACGCAAAAAGTCCTGATCAATAAACATTGCTTCATCATCACCCTTTTCGCTAAGTTTAAGCTGATCTTCAAATCTTTCGCGCTGATCAATCGGATCGTTAAGTTCTGAATAAGCATTTGCAAGCTCTTTACCATTAACCATAAGTTCAAAGCGCTCGGTAAGTCCTTCTTTCGACCTATGCTTTTTTGTCAAAGGCGACATTTCAATCGGATAATCGATAATAAATGTAGGCTGTACATAGTTGTACTCACATTTCTCTCCAAATATTGAATCAATAAGTTTGCCTTTACCCATAGTTGCATCAGTTTCGATGCCAAGTTCTGCGCAAATCTTTCTAAGTTCTTCCTCCGATTTGCCTGCAATCTCGTAACCAGTATGTTCTTTTATTGCATCATACATCGAAATACGCTTAAAAGGACGTTTGAAGTCGATAATATTTTCACCAAGTTGAACTTGAGTTGTTCCATGCAAAGCAATTGCAACTCGCTCAATCATTTCCTCGGTAAAATTCATCATCCAGTTATAATCCTTAAATGCCACGTAAATTTCGAGTACGGTAAACTCCGGATTGTGTGTTCTGTCCATACCTTCGTTACGAAAATCTTTAGCAAATTCGTAAACACCTTCGAACCCACCAACAATCAAACGTTTTAAATACAATTCGTTAGCAATACGAAGATACAAAGGGATATTTAATGCATTATGATGTGTTATAAAAGGACGAGCTGCAGCTCCACCTGGAATTGATTGCAAAATTGGAGTTTCAACTTCGAGGTAACCATGCTCGTTAAAGAATTGACGCATTGTATTTATAATCTTTGTCCTTTTCACAAAAACATCTTTCACCTGCGGATTTACAATTAGATCTACATAACGCTGTCTGTAACGCATTTCCATATCGGTAACAGCATCAAACACTTGTCCGTCTTTCTCTTTAACGATAGGTAGCGGATGTAAAGCTTTACTAAGAATAGAAAATTCGGTAACATGCACAGAAAT
>JAQVGK010000378.1 GCA_028696755.1 Bacteroidales bacterium
CCCAGTCCTCAATTTAGAGATACATGTAGATTGTTGATACATTACGGTGCAGACTACGTAATCTGTCACCACACACATACTTATAGTGGTTATGAACACTATAACAATGGTTACATTTTTTATGGATTGGGTAATTTCTACTTCCCTAAGAAAAAATCCAATCCTCAGGATCCCTGGTACTATGGTTTTGCATTGAAATTGTTTTTTGATGAGCAGCATCACAAATTTGAGTTAATTCCCTATTATCAAAATGCTTACAAAGATGGTATTAGACTGCTCAATTCATCAGAAGTTAAAGCCTTTCATGCTAAAGTTGCAGTATTAAATAAAATAATTGGAGATGATACTGAGTTAAATACAGCATTTGAAGCCTATACACTAAAGGTTAGCAAGCAATATTTAGCGTACCTGCAACCCTTTGATAATAAATATGTGAATGGACTAATTAACAGAGGTCTGCTGCCATCATTGTTGAGTAAAAGAAAACTATTGCTACTACTAAATCTATTAAGGTGTGAGTCACATCATACGCTTATAAAGCAGTTACTTAAAAATATTACCAAAGTATGATTGCCATACACGACTCAAAAGAATCTTTCAGCGATCGCTGGATTAAATACTGTCTTGACAAAAATATTCCCTTCAAAACGGTAAATTGTTATTCAAACTCTATTATTGAAGATTTAAAAGATTGTGACGCTTTACTTTGGCATCATAACCATGCCTATCCGAAAGATCAGTTATTTGCTAAGCAATTGTTGTTTGCCTTGGAACAATCTGGAATGATCGTTTTTCCGGATTTTAATACAGCCTGGCATTTCGACGATAAATTAGCTCAGAAGTATTTATTTGAGGCCAACCAAATTCAAAGTGTAAAGACCTATACATATTATCAGAAAGGAGAGGCAATTAAATGGATAGAAAACACTACATTCCCTAAAGTTTTTAAATTACGCAGAGGCGCTGGTTCGGGAAATGTCTTTCTTGTTAAAAACCTAACGGAAGCTAGAAAAGCCATTAGTAAGGCATTTGGTAAAGGTTTCAGGCAATATAATGCAATTGGAGGGGTTAAGGAGGCAATCAGAAAATTTCTAATAAGAAAAAATAGAATAATAGATGTTGTTAAAGCAGTTGCCCATTTAATCTATCCCATAAAACTTGAATTCGCTATTGGACGTGAACGTGGGTATGTACTATTTCAGGATTTTATACCAGATAATACATATGATATTCGTGTAATTGTAATTGACGGCAAAGCCTTTGCTATCAAAAGAATGGTAAGGCCAAATGATTTCAGAGCTTCAGGCAGCGGTTTCATCGAATACGAAAAATTTCATTTCAAGGATTCTCTTATAGCACATAGTTTCGAAGTGGCAAACACTTTAAAGTCTTCCTGTTTAGCGATTGACTATGTATTTGAAGGTGAAATACCTCTAATTGTTGAAATCAGCTATGGTTTTGCTAAAAAGGGTTATGACCCGTGCCCAGGTTATTGGGATCTAGATTTAAACTGGTTTCCCGGCTCATTCAATCCTTATGGCTGGATGATAGAAAGTGTAATCCGAAAAATTCAGCAAAGGGTAAATGCATAAACATTTCTGCATCGTCTCGCCTTCTCTCAAAATGGGCGGTATCGAGCGTGCGCTTGTTGTACTAGCCAATCATTTTGCGGAGAGAGGTTACAATATTACTTTTATTTCTTGTTTAAAAGGAGAACACTTTTATTCTTTAAGTAATAAAATTGTATTGATTGAGCCGAACTTTTCGCATAAAGGTGGCCAGATCAGTGGAATTGTATTTTATCCACGATTGATACAATTTATCAGAAGACACGTTCAATGTGCAAATCCTGATGTTGTTTTAGCATTTGGTGACTGGTTTAGTCCTATGGTTTTGCTGGCATTGTACGGCACTGAATATCCGGTGTACATTTCTGATAGAACCAGCCCTGATTATAAGTTCAAGTTTCCAATTCATCAGCTTAAAAAGTGGCTATATCCGCGATCGGCAGGTTTTATTGCCCAAACTCAAAGAGCTGCTGATTTTAAGCGGTTGCAATTTGGAAATAAACTCAATATCAAAATTATTCCAAATGCATTAAGGGAAGTAATACTATACCCTGAAATTAGACGAGAAAAAATTATTCTTTATGTTGGTCGTTTTGCTTGGGAAAAGGGACCAGATAGGTTAATTCAAGCATTTGCGAAAATTACCGATAAAGGTGGTTGGGAATTGCATATGGCAGGTTCTGGACCCTTATTAGGGTGCATAAAACAGTTAACTATAGAGCTTGGAATTGAATCTTTGGTAAAGTTTCTTGGAAGAATTGAGGATGTGGATTATTTGTTTGCCAGGGCATCCATTTACGTCCTTCCCTCTGTACTCGAAGGTTTTCCAAATTCACTTTGCGAAGCAATGGCTGCTGGATTGCCTGTGGTTTGTTTTAATACGATTCCACATGAATCAATTTTAACAAATGGAGTTGATGGCCTTGTTTTACCGGATCATATAAATGCATTAACGACTACCTTGGGTGCTTTATTGACAGATGAAGATAAAAGAATAAAACTTGGAATAGAAGCTTTAAAGATTAAGGATAGGCTTAACGTTGAAAAAGTTGGAAATCAAATCGTTGATTTTATTTTTACGAAATGATAATTATTGAAGCCACCCAGACTTTCAGTCCGGGAAATATAGAGTTGTTAATCTATATTTTAAGCCAAATTGAAAAGAGACAAGTTCGAGCAAAAGTTTATCTTGGACATAAATACACCTTTTCCCTTCTTAGCAAGGAACCATATAAATATGTTTGCATCGAATGGTCAACTCCTCTGAAAACATTATTTCGTTTTTTTACTAAGCGAAAGGGAGTTTTGTTTTTTAATAGTTTCCCGCCTTTCATTAAACATGAAAAATCTATTGTTTATTTCCACAGTACTTTTTTTACCGATCCTAAGGTTTTCCTTCGTGATAGAACTATTAAAATCTATAATAGAGTGCGAAGACTAATTGTATATTTTCAAATAAGAATCTTTCATAGTAATGTTAATTTGTTTTTTTGTCAAACGAAGAAGATAAATGATAAGTTAAAGCTAAACTTCAAAGGAATTAAGTCTGAAATAGTCCCATTCTATAATGATTATGAATTAGCTAGTTTAAAGTATGGGATTTTTCCCTTTGAATACGATTTTTTTTATCCCGCTACAGTTGATGCTCATAAAAATTATTTTAGACTTTTTGATTCTGTTGCTATTCTAGGAAAGAAGAAGCAGATTAAGGTTTGCGTGACAGTGGATTTTTCTAAAATTGAGTATATACAGAAGATTAAAGAAGTGAATGATTTACTGGGATATGAATCTATTGTTAATGTTGGGAGAATTTCAAAAAGTGAGGTAATTAAATTGTTTACTATGACTAAAGCACTTGTTTTCCCTTCTCTTGAAGAAAGTTTAGGCTTGCCTTTGATAGAAGCTGCGTCAATTGGATGCCCTATTATTGGTTCAGATTTACCCTATATTTACGATGTGGTTAAAAATCCCATTGTATTTGATCCATTTAATATTGAGGTAATAGCCACAGTAATGGAAAAGTTTATAAATGGGGAGTATGATCAGGTGGTGCAGGGTAACCTTATTGAAAATCGTGTTGATACTATTATTGACTATTTTGTGAAACAACAATAGAAGTAAACAAAAGTTTTAAAATGTGCGGAATATTAGCAACAATTAATTTAGATAATACTCTATTAGACAAAGCTCTTAGTCTAATGAGTCATAGGGGACCGGATGCTGCTGGCAAATTCGTATATAATAATCTTACACTCGGTCATTTAAGATTATCTATACTTGATTTATCTGAGGCCGCCAATCAGCCCATGTTTAGCCATGACAACAGGTGTGTCATAGTTTTCAATGGAGAGATCTATAATCATTGGGATATAAGGGAAAGGGAACTTAAGGATGTTTCATTTAAGACAACTAGTGATACGGAAACCGTCCTTGCCCTTTATGAAAAGTACGGTGAAAGATGCGTTAACTATTTCAATGGAATTTTTGCCTTTGTAATTTTTGACAGAGTTCTGGAGACTGTATTTATTGCTCGAGATCATTTTGGTGTCAAACCCTTA